>NZ_JBEONP010000040.1:0-46308 GCF_040544435.1 Undibacterium sp. GrIS 1.2 | reverse complement strand
ATTGCTTTTCCATTTCCACTCCATCTCATTATTGAAATCGTGAGCTTGAAGGATTTAGATTTGACTTGATAGTCTGGGGTTTATGGAGCGCTTACAATTAACTGCGGCGCCATACTACAATAGCAATTGGCGTCAATCGATTGGCATTCATTTGTATCAAGGCATATTCATTAAGGAGGGAGTAGTTCATGGCGACGAGTGATCCAAGAAAAAATCTGCTCACTGCTAAGCTAGATTTTGAAGCCGTGGATGGCGGACCCATCAAAACCTCGGCTATCAGCGATGAAAGTTTAGACGAATGGGGTTTTAATCTTGATCCGGCTAAGATTGAATCAAAAGAGAATGACAAAGTAGACAAGACCGTTGCAAGTGTCCCAGTTTCTCCGGCTTTGCAAGCACCACCGATGATCCCTCTGAGCCAAAAAGCAGCGCGGGTTGGTGCCAATCAAAAAAAATCACCACCGCCAGATCCGCCCAGAAGAAAAACGGTCACGGTCAGAAAAAAAGACAACTTCGCCCAATATGCCGCCAGTGTCATTTTGCTGGCGTTTATCGGTATTACGGTGGCGATCTATACCTACGTCAATCGGGCGCCGACCAACGATATCGCAATCAGCTATGCCGCATTGCCTGAAGCGGTCGTCAACATCGATGGGCAAGTGACCAGGATGCAAGTTACGATTCAGGTAGATAACGAAGATCTGGATTGGTTACAAGAGAACAAAAAGAACCTTAACGATATATTCCAAGTTGCGGTTTCTACTACCGAGCCAGATGCTTTGCGCACTCCAGAAGGTTTTACGACGATGCAAAATAATCTTAAAAAACGCTTTAATACCGAGCTGAAGACCGATAAGGTGCAGGCTGTTTTACTTACAGAATTATTGTTGCAGGATAAATCTTAAGCTCAATTGGTTTTTTGCTGCGGTATTGACATACCGATGGCGATCACCTCGGCAGTTTATTTTTTGTGGCTGGTAAGCCTGGAGAGATAGATTTTAATATACTCCCCATTTATTTTTTAAAAAATGCCACATTGTCCAAGATTTATATGGACAATTAAAATATACTGGATATGAGTATATTTCTTGTTTGAACTTTAAAAACGGACTTGTCGTCAATTCCTAAGCCAGAACTTGTGTAGCGATTCTGGCGTCAATTAAGTACAAACTTAGTCTTGTTTAATCGCTTTATTGTGGGTGGTCATGCTCTCTTTTGCGCTCGCCCAAAAGAGTTGAAAGCATGGTAATGTCACAGCCAGATTATTTTATTCAGGGTGCGGTTATATGACGAAGACAGAAAAATCCATCGAGTTTGAGTTCATAGCAGGATTGACTGCCGAGTTATCGTCCAACGAATTAATTTTCCCCACATCGTTGAATGCGACGATGAAAATCCGACGCGCTCTTAGCCAGCCAGAAATGTCGATTGACGTGGTAGTCAGAATCGTCAGTGCAGAGCCGGTATTGTCTGCGCAGATGCTGCGTTTAAGCAATTCTGCAATGGCTAATCACACAGGTAAAAAAATAGTTGATCTGCGTTCTGCAATTATGTTGTTAGGCTTTACCGCTGTGCGTAATGTCGCTATCTCGGTCGGGATGAAGCAATTAGTCGACCAAAAGCGGAATGAGGTTTTATCCAAAAATATGGATGGTTTGTGGACCAGAAGTCTGCGCGTTGCTGCCTTATCTTCAATCATCGCAAAACGTATGACGCGATTAAGTCCTGACAAAGCGATGTTAGCGGGCTTACTGCATGACGTCGGCAAGTTTTATATTATGAGTAGGGCAAGCCACTATCAAGGCTTGTTTGTTTCCGATAGCGCGCTGTGGGAGTTAGTCGATCATTGGCACGCCAGCATCGGTGCGGCAATTTTAGAAAACTGGGATCTGGATCAGGATATCCGTGACGCTGTGATGGATCATCGTATGATTAATTTGCCATTGACTAGCAAACCTAGTTTGACGGATGTGGTAGCTACGGCGGATTTTCTGGACGCACATTTTGTCAACGACTCGCTGTCCGGACTCGATTGGGAGGCGATGCCGTCTGCACTGAAAAATCTTCAGCTCGATGCTGATAAATGCCAGATGTTAATGAATGAATCAAAAGTGGAATTAAGTCTGATTCTGCAAGCTATTGCCTAAAGCCTGAATAGTAGACATTTAATTTTGGGGTATTTTTGGGGTATTTCAATGGTCGGCGAGTTGCGTTGATTTTTTTTGCCTGTTCATTTAAGTGCCATCATTTGCAATTGCGCTTTCTCACCTTGCTTTCTTCTTCTCTTCCCACCTTTCATCTTCCATTTCACTTCAACTCATGCCACGGAGTTGTCACAGAAAATCTTGGCAAACAGTTCCGGGATTTTGTTACACTTGCCGCCTTGCATCGGAACTATCTTTACTCCTGAACTGCCGTTACTCCTTCAATTTCTTATTTGCAGAGACCTACCTTGTTCAATCATAAACGTTCGACTATCCAATTCATTGCGACCACGTTTGCAATGACGACAACAGCTCTGTTTGCACTTGGTACTGCCAGCATGGTTGCCCACGCCGACGAGGGACAATGGCAGCCTTACCAATTACCACAATTAAAAGCAGAGCTAAAACGTATCGGTATCGCCATCCCTGCCGAGCAGTTGGCTAACTTAAGCAAGTTACCGATGAGTGCCATGGTGGCGCTGCCTGGTTGCTCGGCCTCGTTTGTGTCTGACGCAGGTTTGGTCGTGACCAATCATCACTGTGCTTATGGTGCCGTGCAGCGTAATTCCAGTGCGACGCGTAATTTAATCGCCGATGGTTTTTTAGCGAAAACTCGTGCCGAGGAATTGCCAGCCGGACCCAGTGAACGTATCTATGTGACGGATAAAGTAGAGACCGTGACAGACAAAGTAACTGGTAATTTAAGTCCGAATTTATCGGGATTGGAACGCAATAAGCAAATCCAGAATCGCATCAAGGTACTGATTGCTGAGTGTGAGCAAGATAAAGCTTATCGCTGTTCGGTGCCGAGTTTTCATCGTGGTCTGGAGTATTACCGGATACGCCAATTGATGATACGTGATGTGCGTCTGGTGTATGCACCGTCGGATAAGATCGGCAATTTTGGCGGTGACGTGGATAATTTTGAATGGCCGCGCCACACCGGTGATTTCTCGTTTATGCGCGCTTATGTGGGCAAGGATGGACGTCCTGCTGACCCTTCACCAGAGAATATTCCTTACTATTCCAAAGACTTTTTAAAAGTATCTGCTGAGGGTTTAAAAAACGGTGATCCGATTTTGTTGGCGGGTTACCCAGGTCGCACCAGCCGCTACAAATTGCCGACAGAAATCCGCTCAGCGCGTGACACCAGTTATCCCCGCCGTGTCGCCGAAAACCAGGCAGATCTGGCAACGATCGCGCTGGCGACAAAAGACAATCCAGAATCAAGCGTACGTTATGCCAGTGTGGTTAAGAGTATTAACAATGGCATGAAAAAAACGGAAGGTCTGATTGATGGTTTTGCACGCAAAGATATTGCCGCCATCAAAGACGTACAAGAGGCGCAATTCCGGTTATGGTTTGCCGCTCATAGCAATGCCAATGATAAAAATCTGCTGACTGAGCTAGACACCGCCATTGCTGCTGATATCGCTTTAGGTGAGCAAGAGTTTGCGATGTCCGTTGCGCTGCACAGCGATATGTTCCGCAGCGCACGCAGCTTGTATCGCCTGGCCTTAGAGCGTAAAAAGCCTGATGCTGAGCGTGAGCCTGGCTATCAGGAACGTGATATTCCTTTTCTCAAAGCGCGCCTCTCCGGCTTAGAGCGATCTTTTGTCAGCAGCGTCGATCAGGCGCGCTGGCAAGCTGCGATGCAGCGTTATGCACAATTGCCAGCCGATACCCACCCGCAGGGTTTGGATGCGCTGCTGCCAGCGGTTGACGCGATTGCACCCTTGTACGCTCAGACCAAATTGACTACCACCGCGCAGCGTCTGGCATGGCTGGATAAAGATGCCGACAGCATGGCTCAATCGGATGATGCATTTTTACGTTTAGCCAGTAAGGTTTATCCGATGGGTCAGATTATGGAAAACCGCCGCAAAGAAATTGATGGCAATTTAGAACGCATTATCCCGCGTTATATGCAAGCTTTTATCAATTGGAAAAAGTCGCAAGGCAAGCCGGTGTATCCAGATGCCAATTCCACCTTGCGTGTGACCTTTGGTACCGTTGCACCTTATTCACCACGTGATGGCATTAGCAAAGGTCCGTTCACCACGGTAGAAGGTATTGTAGAAAAAAATACAGGCAAAGAGCCATTTAATGTGCCACCAGCGGAGCAAGACGCGATCAAGGCAAAGCGTTATGGCGTTTTCCGTGATGCGGTCTTGGGTACCGTACCAGTCAACTTCTTGTCCAGTGCAGATACTACTGGCGGCAATTCTGGCTCTGCTGTGATGAACAAACATGGTGACCTGATCGGCTTAAATTTTGATTCAACTTACGAATCCATTACCAAAGACTGGTACTTCGACAGTGCGATTACGCGTGCTATCCATGTGGACATTCGCTACATGCTGTGGGCGATGAAAGAGATTGATCATGCAGACAATGTATTGCAAGAGATGACGATCAAGTATCCATCGCATCCAAAATAATTTGTTTTGATCAAATGAGATGAAGTGCAATAAAAAAGACCAGGCAAAATTGTTTGGTCTTTTTTATTTGAAATTCCCACACCTTATTGGGCAAATCGTCCCAGAGGCTTAGTGAAGAGGTCATAATAGAGAACCTATTGATTGCCTCAACAATGGCATTTGTATTTAGGTTTGCAAGTGCAATCAAACTAAGCTCTTCTATGACACTCCCACTGTTCACATCTGATTTACTAATAAAGCGACTGAAGGCAAGCGCCTTGCTACCAAGGCTGCCAGCGCTAGTGACGCTCTCAGTTGTATGTTTACTGTTCAGCCAAGCTGCTATGGCGCAAGCTGTACCAGATACCTTAAGCCAGCGGCTCATGGCATGCACTTCTTGTCACGGCAAACAGGGTAGGGCGGCTAATGATGGCTACTATCCGCGTATTGCAGGCAAGCCGGAGGGATACCTGTTTAATCAGTTGAAAAATTTTAAAGACGGCAAGCGCACGTATCCTGTCATGACTTATATGGTGGGTAATATGTCAGACGCTTACCTGCAAGAGATCGCTACGTTTTTCTCCGATCAGCATCCGCCTTATCCAGCACCGCAGCAATTGGATATTCCGGCTGCATCGATAGAACGCGGGCGGCAGTTGGTGCAGCATGGTGATACGCAGAAAAAAATCCCTGCCTGTGTATCCTGTCATGGCGAAAAGATGATCGGTGTTGCTCCTTTTATCCCCGGCTTACTTGGATTACCGCGTGATTATATTAACGGGCAACTTGGTGCCTGGCAAACGGGTAGCAGACATGCGCAAGCACCGGATTGTATGGAGCAGATTGCCCAAAAATTAAGTCCCCAAGATGTAAGCGCGGTATCTGCATGGCTGGCGTCACAAGCCCTACCTGCCGATCCGCTGCCAATCGCAGCAAAAGACATGACCGCATCTTTGCCTATGCGTTGTGGCAGCGTACCGCTAATGGGAGCTAAGTAAATGAAGCGTATTTTCTTAGCGATGTTAGTTGTATTGGTGGCGGGTACTTCTGCCTTATTTGCGTATGGCTATTATTTAGGTGATACCGTTGTTATACGGTCGGAACAGCCTGCATCGGCGATATCATCTGCGCCAACAACCGCCAGCAATATTGCGGCGCAGATTACTAAAGGTGAATATCTTGCGCGCGCAGCGAATTGCATGGGCTGCCACACCACGCGAGGCGGATTGGCCTATGCCGGCGGTCGGGTAATTTCTTCTGAGTTTGGTGATTTTATCTCGCCCAACTTAACGCCAGACGTCGCTACCGGTATTGGTAGCTGGAACGCCGATCAGTTTTGGAATGCGCTGCATAACGGCAAATCCAAAGATGGTCGCTTGTTGTATCCCGCATTTCCCTTTACGAATTACACCCAGATCATGCGGAAAGATGCCGACGCGATGTTTGCCTACTTCAAATCGATCCCCGCAATTCAACGCGAGAATCAGGCGCATGCTTTGCGCTTTCCGTATGATCAACGTCCTTTACTGGCATTCTGGCGCGCTTTATATTTCCGTCCGGGCGAATATCAGAGTGACAGTAAACAAAGTGTTGACTGGAATCGAGGTGCCTATATGGTAAAAGGTCTGGCACATTGTGGCGCTTGCCACACCAGTCGCAATGCTCTCGGTGCCAGCGATACGGGGAATGAATTAGGTGGGGCAGTCATGCCGATCAGCCATTGGTACGCACCATCCTTAGTGGCTAAAGATGGGGCAGCGGATGACGCTATGTTAAGCAACTGGTCGGGCGATCAGGTCAGTGCCTTACTCCACACAGGCGTATCAGAAAAAGCCCACGCATCCGGCCCGATGGCAGAAGTGGTTGTCAATAGTTTGCAATATCTCAACGACTACGATATCCACGCAATGGCGAATTATTTACAAGCATTGCCCGCCGCTAGCAAGCCCAAGCCAGATGCACTGGACCGTGCCATTGCTAACCGTGGCGAAAGCAAAGAAGAGATGGCGCGCATCATGCAAGAGGGCGGCAGTATTTATAAAAATCACTGCATTGATTGCCACGGCGCAGAAGGCAAAGGCGCAGGGACAATCTATCCTGCACTTAAAGCGAATCCTGCAATTTTAATGAGTAATGCAGGCAATCCTATCCGCATCATATTATCGGGCGGCTTCCCTGCAACAACCGCAGGCAATCCAAGACCTTACGGCATGCCCCCATTTGCACCGACGCTGACCGATGGCGAGGTCGCGTTAGTGTTGTCGTATGCGCGCAATGCCTGGGGCAATCAGGCCGGTGTGGTCAGTGCGTCTGAGGTGAATCGTTACCGGACTGCGCCTCTGGATTAAATTAAATATCACCATCATATCGATTGATCAGGAAACACAATGTCACTTGCCTTCTCTTTTCTGCCATTGTTACTGATGCCATGCATCTTCGCATTGCTCATCAAACTGGCAGCTTTTTTGTATAAACGTACACAGTTACGCTGGACTCATGCATTAATATACGGCGTCATTGTTTCTGTATTGAGTACGATTACAACGATATTAAATAATGTCACTGGCAGAGTCTTACCGGTTTACTTCGCTTTTATTATTGGCTTAGCCTTACAGTTATTGCTGGGTGGATGGTATCTGGGACCAAAAGCCACCAACACAGATAACGCTCCTATTCTATTTAAAGGTGGCGTCATATTGTCATTGATCAGCTATCTGTTGGTTGTCGTGACCGGTATATTGGCCGCAATTTTCATTCTGATTTTTTATCAAATGCACTAGATTTCCTTGTCTGAAAAATAGACTCTGCAACGAAAGGTGGTTCTTTTGGATCTTCAGCTATCAGGTCTTCATGCCATTGTGACCGGTGGTTCTGCCGGAATAGGCGCGGCGATTGTCCATGCTCTGGCGAGTGAAGGTTGCACGGTTTCTTTTTGCGCCAGAGGTCAGGTGCAGATTGACAGATCACTTCGTTTAGTTGAGCAACTTCCCGGAACTGTTCGTGGCTACGTTGTTGATGTGACTAAGATCGACGATTTTAAAACGTGGATGGCTGAGATCGGTCATGTTGATATTTTCATTCCGAACGTGAGCGCGATCAGTATGGATTGGGCTGCCAGTATCCAAACAGATATTCAGGCGACGGTCAACACAACAGAGGCAGTCATTCCATATCTGCAAAAATCTTCTCATGCTGCAATCACATACATTGGCTCTAAAGCAGGCTCGCTGGAGGCACCGACTTCTGCACCTTATGGAGCAGCAAAAGCGGCAATGGTGCATTACATGAAATCTCTAGCCACGCGTCTGCTGCCGACAATTCGGGTGAATACAGTCTCTCCCGGGGACACCATATTTGACGGTGGATTATGGGATCGCGTAAGTCGAGAAGAACCTGAGACTTTCGAAAAAATTATTAAACGCAACCCCATGCGGCGCCTAGCTACAGCAGAAGAGATTGCGCGAGTTGTCGCTTTTATTTCCAGTCCCGCAGCAAGTTTTGTCGCAGGTGCAAATTGGTATGTTGATGGCGGTTCAGTCAATCATGTGCAGTTTTAAATGCCGACTCTGTGATTTCATGTAATTACATTTCAAGCACATGGCTACAGTCATCGGTTGGTCGCGCAAGATAGCTGTTTAACCAGTTAAATACTTTGCCTGCATTATCTTCAATTTGCTCGCCAAAACCGTGCGATGACAGTAAGGCGATACCGTTGGTATGTGCCAGTATTCCAGGGCGCAATATTAAGTTCTGTGCGTTGTCATCGGTTGCTGTTACGTAAAGCGAATTGAGCCATTTTTCTAGCAGTGGCGCGAGCACCAGATTATGTGATGAGACGATTACCAGACCTTTTTGCGCTAGTGTTTTTAATACCGCTGCGGCGGCAGAAACTGATTCGCTATGGTTGGTCCCGCGGAAAATTTCATCAATGATGTAAATGCCCTGATGCGTCTCATTGGCTGCGGTGAGTAATTCTTTGGCACGTCGCAGTTCTGCGATGTACAGACTCTCGCCACCCAATAAAGAATCTTCATTTTGCATACTTGCATAGACCGGACGTGTTGATACGTTGGCGGTCTTGGCATAACAAAATCCAAATGCACGGGCGACGATCAGATTTATTCCTATGGTGCGTAGCAGGGTACTTTTACCAATGCCATTTTTGCCGGAAATAAATGCACCCTTGGACTCCAGCCCAATTGATAGCGGCCGCGCCTGATGTAGCAGTGGATGTACTGCCTCAGTAAATGCAAGCTGCTTATATTGATGGCGCTCTGCCCAACAAGTATTGTTTTGATCTAACAGATGACGTGCCAAAGCGATGTCTGCTTCTAAATTTGATGTACGCAAATAACAGTCGCGTAGAAAATCGATATTGGCATAGACGTGCAATACACTCTTAAAATAATGCCTGACATTCGCTATCATTAACCAGTCGATATACGCTCTGGTGCCTGGAATGATGGCATCAATACTAGGCAGTCGTGTTAATTTCCGGTTGATTCTCCCGGCACGGACTCTATTATCAGCAAACTCTTTCAGATCTATTTCTGTACGTTTCCCAAGCACACTGCATACGCCCAATAACTGATTGAGTGAGCGCATGGAGTGATTCCAGAGATGCATCGCCGAATGATAATGAATCTGTATGGCAAACAGTCCTAGCAGCGAAAGTGACGCAGTTATCCCGGCGAATGGATGCAGCAATGTCGCACCAAGTGATACAAAAAATGTCGCAGCTATTAACCAAGTATAGCGATGCCAGCCAGGTAAGCTGATCTGATTTGAATCACGAAATAATAAGCCTGCAATCTCGGCGTCGGCTTTACGCAGGTTTTGGAATACATCATGCAGCTCGTCTAACACGGACGGATTTTGCGTCAGTGTTTGCAGTCGCTCAGACAGCTTTGCACATTGCTCATCGCCAAGCCCAGTACGCAAGCGTTGATACAGTATCTGTTGACCAAAAATACTGACTTCTTTTGATAATACTGTTGCGTATTGCTGTACCAATAAATCTTTCCAAGTTTGGTCATCAATCGCATGTGCGTCGGGATTTAGTGTGACGCTATGTAATTCCCCGATCTGCTTTACAGAAAATGAATGATCAAGTGAGTCTGGCTCGGGTAGAACTAAAAAACGAATCCAGCTGATGAAATTTTTCCAGGCAAATTGCAGTGATGATATAGACATACAGCCCTTGGCTAGCGAAGTGTGTAGCAGAATATAAATAGGAATTACGTAAATGCGTGCGCGTTGATTCACTAGATGTAGCTTTGGGCCAAGATATCAAGAGAGATGCAAAGGGATACGCAATACTGCGATAGATATTTGTCAACGCAGTTCGAAACGCGTTTGCCCGGTGGTGTCTGCGACGGACTTTTCTTCGCGCATAGAGGAAGATCGTATATTTTCCCGTAGACTAGTTACGGCAACTGGCACTGTTCTGATTTAATCTCTAATGTATGCTGCTTTCAAACCTTCAAATTCTATTACGTTGTTTAGTACGTATTTCCTAACATCCGTCTAGCCAACGCTATATATTCTTTCAACTTATCAAATTACATAGCATGACCGTGGCGCCCGCCTGGCGCCAGCTTGTCGCATACAACCAGTAACCGCCATGGCGCTGTGGAAGAAGTGGTGATTCGCCGCGAACCGACCGAGGGGTGCGAAGCACGAGCCAATTAGGTCTGGCTCAACTTTGCTCAGGTCATCACACGGCATGGCGCGAGCGGGCAATTGAATGGAGCCGCATTGATCATTTGGTAGCGATGCCCGAGTCAACGAAGTTGCACAAAGTGGATCGAAAAACCTTAGCAAAGACAGCGGTTTTGAGCATAAACTGATCTCAGTGCTTAGATTTTTTTCAACCTGCCATGGCGCAATGCGACTATAACAATCGCGCTGATGTCCGATTTCTCTGCAGGACTTCGCTGGCTCATCTTTTATGGCCCACTGTTCCCAACTACAACTGCGGCACATTGCCCTTGGCTTTATCTTGCTCGGCGCGGCGCTTCGCCTCGGCGCCCGCAGCCTTGGCATTGACGACGCCAATATCATGCACTAGCCATGGGGCTGCCATGGATACGCAGTAGGTATTGACCAAGCCCGACCTAGGAGCCAAGTGCGACGTAACCATAATATTTAGTGCACAGTTGGGCGAAGGATGGAGCAACATCGCATTCACTTCGGGGGCGCCGGGTATCAAATCCCCCTGGCATGGACTGTCGGTATTGGGTCCTCTGTCGTTCATGCTGAGTTTGCCGTTCATGTCGTAGCGCCACTTCGCTAGCCCGAGAAAATCCGGACGCGTTGCGTTGTCGATTCCTTGTGCATCGAATTTCGCTGCGACAGAGCGCTGCAGTACGGCCACTGGGATCGCTTTGTCTGACGGCAGGTTTGTGAAGGCGCGCAATACCATGAAGACGGTCCCAGCCTCGTTGTACAACAGGACGAACTTCTCACCGCTACCGTAAGAGTCGTCAGGCGAGGTGGTTCGCACATCGGCTTCAACACCGTTGAAACTAGAACTCATCCAGGTAAAATCGGTCTTTTTGAACTTGAAATTCGGATTTGCCTTGAGTGCAAGACGGCGCGCTTCATCGATATTCATACCAATCTTGATGCCAGCAATATCTGGCAAATTAAGTTTTGCTAGCACTGCGCTGACCTCGGCTGAATCGGGTCCTTCCGAGCTATTACGCGACGGACTGTTACTCCTACCCGCTGCGTTGCCGGACGGGGTCGACTTTCCTGAATTTGCCGTGTTGCCACTCGCAGGTGTGGTAGCGGGGGCTTGATTCTGGGTTGAGATGCTGTCGGTGATTATCTTCTTTAGGTCAATCGTTGTACCAGCATGGGTTGCCAGCGGTACCGCGAGTGCCAGTATTGATACGAGGGTTGATACAGCTTGCTTCATGTGTGCTCCGTCAAAAGGAAATTAGGGGGGGCAGTTGCCGTGCAGACGGCGAACGTAGCCATTCCATTGAAACATAAACTTGATTTAATTTCAACATTTCCGCATTGCTGCAGCGTGATGCGCAATTGATGTGAATATTTTGAATGAAGTCAAACTGATGTATTTTGAGAGCGGCGGCATTTCTTGCAGCTCACAATATCGATAGTGTTTGTTAACGCAGTTGGCAATGCGTTTACCCGGTGGTTTTGCGACGGACTGGATTAATTACAGCAACTGACATTGTTCTGATTCAATCACTACCACGCCGGGCGTGGCTTTTAAGGCCGCACTAATCATGGCTGCTGCCACTTTGCTTGTGGAGACCGGGCGTAGACGTTTTGGGACGAGTGGTCCTAGTAATTTACTGAAACTGATTGCAAACGATTCCCCCCAGCGTTTTTCTGGCCGTTCGCCACCGTCCAATAGCGAGGGACGGACTAGCATCAGAGATATAAATCCCAATCCCGCCAGATCACGTTCGGTTTCTGCTTTGACGCATAAATAAAATGAACTGGCATTGAGTTTGGCTCCCATGGATGAGTTGAGTACAAAGCATGTGGTACCGGCAGCAAATGCATATTTCGCTGCATCCACCACATAATCATGATCTACCCGGTAAAACGCAGCTTGTGACCCAGCCTGGCGCATGGTGGTGCCAAGCGCGCAGAGAACGGCATCGGCTTTCCACCATAGGGCATCAGCTGGTAGCTGATCAAAATCGATAATCGGATTTTCCAGCTTGGCGTGACGACGTTGGGCATCTGCTAGCGGGCGTCGGGTGGGCGCGATGATATGACTGATGCCCTCATTGGCCAGCGCTTGCGCCAAGATTTGTTGACCTACTAAACCACTGGCGCCGAGTACGATGAGGCGGGTCATAAGCGACTTTCACAAAATAAATAGGATGCGTTGAGTTTGATCAAGATGCCATAGCGACGATTAGTGTATCGCTGAAACGAATATGTTCGCAGAAGATTGTCTGGCGAACCGCCTTAGGCATAAGAGCCGATTTCTTGCGCTGACCGTACGCTAGTACGGAACCGTTTTGAAGCACAGCTGATTTTTACGCCGGCAGTTCCAAGCTTTCAGGACAATATTTCTACCTGAATTGAATATACTCCCTATTATTTTTATTAAAAATGTCGTAGTGTCCAATGATTATATGGACACTTAAAATATACTAGGTGATAGTATTTATTATTCATCCTCTTGTCTGATCATAAAAATACTATCACCTGCTACGATATATCACCAATTGTCTGCTACTTAGTGCCTACTTAGTTCCTACTTAAATGCCTTAATCAGCGCATCAAACTTCACCTTGATGGACTCGTCATGATGATGAATTGACGGGACTTCCCTATCGATTTTAAGTAGTTCATACACAGCCATTTGTGCCGCCCGTACCGAATATTCCACGGTGAAGACAACATCGTCAGCAATCTCTACAAACTGGCTGACGAAGGCAAGATTTTTAGAATTCGCTGGTACTGGCAATGGGCGATCATTTTTTGTCCTTGGCATAAACATGCTGGTGATATATGGCATGCGGCAAGGGATGCAATTGGCATTGGCAAAACTGGCCTGATCAAAATTGAGATGACCGCACAACTCTTGCAAAATCTCTGCTCCGCTGCATTCCGCCATTGGTTTGGCTACAAAATTACCGATGCGATCTGGGTGTAGCGCATAACCCCAAAATACCTGCACGCCCTCTGGCTGATCCGCAAAATGCGGTTGATGTGCAAGCACTACCGACATAAACCAATTGGAATCTTTAAACGTCACCAAGCCGCCAGTACCTGCCCGGTTACCAGTAAATTGTTCCATCTTATCGAAGAAAATACTGTCTTTGAGTGTGACCGTAAACGATGCCCAATACGATTCCGGGATGCTGGAATTAAAGGCGGCAGGGTTACCAAATTCAGGACGATTTACGGCGATCTTTTCCCACAAGCGCCAGCCTTTACTATCGTGTTTGGTCAGCTTTACCGGGGCGGCGCTCATGGAGCCATAACTAGAGGCATCGGTCATGGACGCATTTTGGAAAAACACAATATCGCCATCAACAACGGTAACCACTTCATCTTTACCATCGCGATGGCAATGCAAGGCAGTGACGACGATTTTGTCATTTTGCGTGACGAGATCCATATCCGTTACAGTGCAGTTAGTCACAAAGTTCACACCCTGAGTTTGCAACCAGCTTAACAACGGACGTACCAGTGAATCAAACTGGTTATACACAGTGCGCTTTACACCAGCTAAGGTTTCGATGCGAGAAAACTCCATCATAAAGCGGTGCAGATAACGCTTAAATTCCACCGCACTATGCCAGGGTTGGAAGGCAAACGTAGTCGCCCACATAAACCAGAATTTGGTTTCAAAAAATGTTGGCGATAACCAATCAGTGATGGCGCTGTTCCCCAAGCTGGCTTCATCAGCCTCGCTTAGTTTTAGCAGCTCCATCCGGTCTTGCATACTAAATCCCATGGACGTGACGTCCACTTTGAAGCGATTTTTATCTACCAGACGTGCCATAGAATGCGGCATGTTTTTGAGATTAAACGCAACGGTTTCATCGAATACACTTTGCGCCGGATTGCTCAATGAAGGAATGCTATTGAATAAATCCCAGGTACATTCGTAATTGTCAGTAGTTAGCATACGTCCACCACGCAAGGTGTAGCCGTGCTCTGGATTGCCCGCGCCATCGAGACTGCCGCCAAGGAGTGGCATCGCTTCAAAAATCGTAATTTGCTTACCGCTCACGCCGCCGTCGCGGATCATAAAGGCGGCGGCTGACAAAGAGCCAATGCCGCCCCCAATGAGATAGGCTTTATGCGTACTGTTCATTATTTTCCTAATTAGTTGATGTGTTGACGATTCGCGCTGCTTAGCGCTGCTTTCATGCTGATATGGCACGCGTTACTTTTCATCTAGGTCAAGATGTCTTACCTGACCGTAGAGCTAAAGGTAGATAAAATCTGTCGATTACGCTTTGATCTAGGTCAAGCAATAGTGGTGATAGAGCGAATGCTCAGGATGAGCGCATCGTAAAGCTCGGCGATAGTTCAGTCAGTGCGGCAGCACACAGTGCCTTGTATGTAGCCTCGAAGCTGATTTTGTTTGCATTTTGCTACGCAGAATGGCGATTGAGTTTTATAATAGTTTTTACCGATGTAAAGCAAAGAAATGACATGACAAAGACGCCAAGCCAGATGACTACCGTCCGCAAACCAGACTCTGCCAGCGCAGAGCAGCGAAGACTGCAAATGGCCGATATCGCCCGCTTGGCAGGCGTCTCTACTTCTACCGTGTCACGTGCTCTTAGTGGCAGCTCCTTAGTCAATGACGAGACCAAGAAAAGAATAGAAGAGTTAGCACGCTCATTAAATTATTCCATCAATATCGGCGCACAAAATTTACGCCTTAAACAAAATAAAACGGTAGCAGTCGTGGTGCCTTACGATACGACAACACGACAACATTTATCGGACCCTTTTTTCTTAAGCATGTTAGGTAGTCTGGCCGATGCATTGACCGATCGCGGCTTCGATATGTTGCTGTCGCGGGTGGATGCTGAGCAACTGGACTCGGCCGCACAAATTTATGATACCGGCAGAGTGCTTGGCGTGATTTTGATCGGGCAATGGCGTCATCACGATCAGCTTAATCAACTGGCAGCGCGCCGGGTGCCGATTGTGGTCTGGGGCGCACAATTGCCACAACAATTGTATGTGACCGTTGGTAGCGATAATGTCAGCGGCGGTTTTTTAGCGACCGAACATTTAATTCAGTCCGGCAGAAAGCGTATCGCATTTTTTGGCGATACCCAACTGCCAGAAATGGCGCAGCGTTATGAAGGCTATTGCAACGCGCTGAGCCGTTTTCAACTCCCCTTAGATCCCAATCTGGTCGTACAAGCCTCATTTGTAGAAGACGGCGGCCGACTCGCAGTAGAAGAGTTGTGCTCCCGTAAAATCCCCTTTGATGCCTTGTTTGCCTGCAGTGATTTGTTAGCGATGAAGGCAATCAATGCACTCAGGGATAAAAAATACCGCGTATCAGAAGATGTCGCCGTAGTCGGTTATGACGATATTGAACTTGCCCGTTATTTTCATCCTCCACTCACCACAGTGCGACAACCTATGGCAGCAGCAGGGCAGGCGCTGGTGCAAGCCTTATTGTCGATTGTCGAACACGATGCAGTTAGTCCGCGACTGTTGCCTACCCAATTGATTTCTCGTACCAGCAGTTTGTAATCTGGTCGACTAAGGCTTCTAGCTTGAATTCTATGACAATCAGTTTTCTGCTTTGATTGCAAATATTTGCAAACGGTTGCAATTCTTAGATTTTTTGTGTTTTTAAATCATCTAGATGTAGAATTTCTCTCGAAATTCATGCTGCGCCGCATCAGCAAACGATTTACATTTTTAGTATGTTGCACAATTGTGACAAGCGATTGTGGCCAGGGTACTTATCCTTTTTGCATTGAAAATTTCCGATTTAATCTTGAAAATTTCTGCTTTGACCATAGTAAAGGCGATAGTTTTTTGCTTAATGACAATTGGGAATAGTTAAGATATTTACCGCGAACAATATCAAATTCCTATTTCTTGATTGCACTAAATAAGTGCTTTGCTGCACTGCGTTATTGCAATCGATTGCAATGATTATTTATTTGACCGATAATCCATTCACTTACTGGTCGCCCATGGTTCAAAAGATCTTCAGCAATGTTTGTAGAATATGTTTGACGAGTGTTTTTGGAGAATTCCAAAAATCTACGAGGATTGCTGGAGGTCTTTTGTTATTTTCTTTAGTCCGTTGAAACACAGCGGTTTAGTAAGAGAACAGTGCGCTGAAGTAAAGTAAATACGTAAAGTGAATGCATAAAATAAATACGCAAAACGACGCAAAATAAGATTGTTAAGAGCAGTAAAAATAAAGAGAAGCAAAAATAAAGAGCCAAATCAAGCATGCATTGTGTTTGAAGAAATTTGGCGAAACCGAAAAAAACGGAGACAGAAATGACATCATCACGCATCAAAATGACGCGCATAGCCGGCTTGGTATCACTGGCTGTTTTGCAAATGAACTCTGCTTGGGCGCAAGAGGCAACGCCAAGTGCCGACAATGAAAAAAATTCTCTCAATCTGAATAGCGTAGTCGTAACGGGTACACCGCTACGTACGTCTAAGATGAAGGCCAGTGTTTCTATCAGTACGCTGGATGCAGACCAGATCGCCCAATCAGCGCCTACCAATGCAGCAGAAATTTTGCGTGCGATTCCGGGTGTGCGTGCCGAATCCTCTGGTGGTGAAGGCAATGCTAACTTGACCGTGCGTGGTGTACCGATCTCTGCCGGTGGTGCGCGTTATGTTCAGTTTCAGGAAGATGGATTACCCATTTTACAGTTTGGTGATATCGCTTTTGTGACGCCGGATATGTTCTTACGTGCTGATGGCGGGCTCAGTCATTTAGAAGTTGTCCGTGGCGGTACTGCCTCAACGATGGCGACTAATTCTCCGGGCGGCATTATCAATTTCATTACTAAAAATGGGCGTGAAAAAGGCGGCAGTATCGGGATTACTAAAGGTCTGGATTTTGATCAGACTCGTTACGATTTTGATTTTGGTACACCGATTTCCGACAAGACACGGATGTTTGTAGCGGGTTTTTATCGCAGCGGTGATGGCGCGCGTCCTGCTGGTGTTACCGCAGAAGATGGCGGCCAGATTAGGGCGAATATTACGCATGAACTGGACAATGGTTACATCCGCTTAAGCTTTAAACATCTGGATGATAAGACTCCGATGAACATGCCTGTGCCTGTGAAAACAGTTAACGGCACCATCTCAGAATTGCCGGGGATTGATCCACGCACAGCGAGCTTCTATTCACCGTACTGGACCCGCGATATCGTACTGAACGGTAACAACAGCAAAACCTCCACCAATGTGAACGATGGTTTGCATGTCGTCAATAATGCGTTCGGCGCAGAAGCTTCGTTCAAGCTTGGCGAGGGTTGGACTCTGGACGATAAGTTTCGGAAGTCGAATAATTCTGGTCGCTTCATTTCGATTTTCCCAAGTGATAACAGTAATGTACAAACCGGTATGACTTATGCCACCGGCCCTAATGCGGGTAAGGCGTATAACGGTGCTGCGTTCACTGCAACGGTATTCAATACTTCCCTGGATGATGTCGGTAGTACGGTCAATGATCTGAAAGTATCCAAAGTATTCGAACTTGGTAGCGGTAAATTGGCCGCAACAGCTGGTTTGTATTCCTCTATCCAAAATCTGGGCGTGACCTGGAACTTCAATCAATACCTGATGCAGTCCAGCGGCGACAAGCCAGCGCTGCTGAATTCCAGCGCAACGATTGCGGGTTCGCCCGGTCTATTAGCAGCAGGAACCGATGTCTTTGGGGGTTGCTGTAACCGTTATATCGATGCGCAATACAAGACCAATGCGACGTATCTCAACCTCGGTTGGGAATCGGGTAATTGGAATATTGATGGTGGTCTGCGCTACGATAAACAGAATGCTTCCGGTACTTATAATCAGGCAGTTAATCAACTGTATAGCGCGGCTAATACTAAGTTTATCGATTACAGCGTTAATCACACTTCGTATTCATTAGGTGCCAATTATCGTCTGACAAAAGACCTCGCTTTATTTGCACGTACGAGCGACGGTATTGCCTTCAATGC
Organism: Undibacterium sp. GrIS 1.2; assembly: GCF_040544435.1. Taxonomy (NCBI): domain Bacteria; kingdom Pseudomonadati; phylum Pseudomonadota; class Betaproteobacteria; order Burkholderiales; family Oxalobacteraceae; genus Undibacterium; species Undibacterium sp. GrIS 1.2. Next base: position 28,002 of record NZ_JBEONP010000040.1, on the reverse strand, counting down.
GGATCGCATTATGTTTGGCAATCCACTGGATGGATCGACACCGATCAGCACTAATATCGTCAAGCAAAATGAGGCTGGTGTGAAGTGGAAGACGGGTGACTTTAGCAGTTTTGTTACTTTCTTCCAGGCTAAAACGGCCGAGTCTAATTACGAAGCAACGACGCAAAAATTTACCTCTAATAATTACGATGCTAAAGGTATCGAAGTTGAAGCCAGTTATCGCATTAATGAATTCCGTATGGCTGGCGGCTTGACTTATACCAATGCAAAAATAGTTGGGGCAAATGATCCAACGATTATCGGCAAGACACCCCGCCGTCAGGCTGATTTGATCTATCAGATTGCACCAACTTATACCATCGGTGATACGGTATTTGGTGCTAGCGTGATCGGTACAACCAAGTCATTTGGTGATGATGCCAATACTTTAAATTTGCCAGGATTTAGAGTGGTCAATGCCTTCGTTAATTACCAAATTAATGAGCGTACACAAGTCTCCTTAAGCGCGAATAATTTGTTTAATTCAATCGGCTATACCGAAGTGGAGGGCGACGGTCATGCTGCTCGCTCAATCAACGGACGCACGATCCGCGCTACTTTGAAATACTCGTTTTAAATAATTGATCGTCTCAAATTAGTCCAAATAATGCCGTGGAGATTTCCACGGTGTTTTATCCAGTCCAGCAGTACTTTGACTCCCGTTGTGTGTTCTCCTTCTGCGGGAGTTTTTTTCTTCTTTTTGTCTTGCTAAATAATGCCTTCTAGTTTGTTACATCGCAGTCTTGCGTCTTTGCTCTCTGAGTTGCCATCATCGCAGCATGCCTTAATACGTTTACGTTTTGAGACGCAAGCGCCAGCTCTAATCGATAAATTGCAAAGCTTATATGCAGATCGCCTTGGGAGCGCCGAACAGTTTTCTACATGGCTTATTCAGTTGATGAATAGCGTCGGTCAATTGGCTGCCCAGCGCTCGTCTGCGCTATGCCAATTAGACCAAAGTCGCAGCGCAACACCTGGATGGTTTGCCAGCCAAGATATGCTGGGCTATTGCACTTATGTTGACCGGTTTGCCGGAGACTTAGCTGGCGTGACCGATAAGATTCCTCACCTGACAGAGATGGGTGTGCGCTACTTACATTTACTGCCATTTTTAAAAGCCCGCCAAGGTGAAAACGACGGAGGCTTTGCAGTAGCTGATTTTGATGCGATAGAACCGCGTCTAGGTAGTATGGAAGATTTGCAAGCACTGACCACCCGATTGCGTGATGCCAATATCAGTTTATGCTCTGATTTTATTTTGAATCATATTGCAGATGACCATCCTTGGGCGATGGCAGCGAAGCAGGGTGATCCGCATTATCAGAATTATTTTTATCACTATGCGGATCGACAAAAACCGGATGAATTTGAAACGACTTTAGGACAAGTTTTTCCCCAGGTAGCACCAGGTAATTTTAGTTTTATCGAGGAAATGCAGTCCTGGGTTTGGACCACTTTTTATCCTTATCAGTGGGATTTAAACTATAGTAATCCCTCTGTTTTTGCTGACATGGCTGCTGCCTTATTGCGTCTTGCCAACCGTGGGATAGAAGTATTCCGATTAGATTCCACTGCTTTTTTATGGAAACGTGAGCAAACCAATTGTATGAATCAGCCAGAGGCGCATTGGATACTACAAGCATTGCGAAGCATTGTTGATATTGCTGCGCCTGGCGTATTGTTAAAGGCGGAAGCGATTGTCCCGACAGCAGAGTTACCCGCGTATCTGGGCAGCGCAGATGGCGTTGTGAAAGAGTGCCATATTGCTTATCACAGTAGTTTAATGGCAGCTAGTTGGGTTGCATTGGCGGAGCAAAATACCGAGTTGATCAAACAGGTAATACTAGGCACGCCAGTGTTGCCGGATCAGGCCTCATGGCTGACGTATGTGCGCTGTCATGATGATATCGGCTGGAATGTATTACGCCCAGAGGCGAGTCAATGTACCTCAGATGTGCAACAACGGCTATCTAAAGTAGCGCAATTTTTTGCTGGAGATGGAGATAGTTTTGCCAGAGGAGCCAGCTTTCAGGCGAGCGATCCCAGCGCGGTTCATGGCAGTGTTGGTATGGCATCTGCATTAGCCGGATATGCCGCGGCTATTACGCCGGAACAATCCCAAATTGCCTTGCGTCGCCTGTTGTTAATGTACGGTCTGGCACTGAGTTTTGGTGGTATGCCCGTCATTTATATGGGTGATGAATTAGCCCTGGCCAATGATTCTGATTACCGTCAGAACTCTGCTAATGCGCAAGACAGTCGCTGGCTACATCGTCCAGTATTGGATGCTGCTGCATTTGCCGCGCGATACGACGATCAAAGCGATGCTGGTGCAATGTTTGCGGGGCTTTGTCATTTGCTTAAATTGCGTCGCCAGTTAAACCAACTGGCAGCAAATCAGCCACGCCAGTTATTGCATTTCAGTCAGCCAGAAGTCCTGGTATTTTCAAGAGGTAGTTTTTCTACTGACAGTGATCAATTTATTTTTATCGGTAATTTTTCTGATAAGAAAATTAGCTTAGATTGCTCAACGCTATTTAGTAATTTACCTGCGACGATCTCGCATGTCGTTCGCTGGAAAAATCTTCTTGCCACCTCTGCTCAGCAAGAGATTCCACTCGCTATCGAAAGCCAAAATCTGCTGGAGCTTCAGCTAGAACCATGGTCACAAGTCTGGCTTACTCCAATAACAAATACTGAAGCAGGAGTCGTATCGTGAGTAACCCAATTAGCATGCAAGTCACGATTTTTGGCGAGGTATTGATTGATCAATTTCCTCATCAAAAAATTATTGGTGGGGCACCTTTTAATGTGGCGCGTATATTAGGTTATTTTGCTTGCGATCCCTTATTCATTTCGCGCGTCGGACAAGATGCTTCTGCTGAATTAGTCCGTACTGAAATGCAGCGGTTTAGCCTGCGACAAGATGGCTTGCAAACTGATGTGGATTATCCGACTGGACTGGTCAAGGTAGAGCAAGACGAGGGCGGCGATAAAGCGCAGCATCGCTTTACGATTCTGCCAGATCAGGCGTATGACTACATCGACGCTGAGCAAGCATCGTCTACGTTTTCAACTATTAATAAAGCTAACGCAGGCATCATGTATTTCGGTACCTTGGCACAACGTAGTATGACTTCCCGCAGCGCTTTGTATGCCTTGCTTAATCAAACCAAGGCATTGAAATATCTTGATTTAAATTTACGTAGTATGCAGTTCAGTATGTCGGCGATTGATACGTCCTTGCATAGCGCCGACGTACTTAAGTTGAATGAAGATGAATTACTGACTTTGTACCAAATCTACCTGCAAACGGATTCTGCGCACCAGCTCAATATCAATAGTGAGCCGGCAGACTGGCAAGAGGCGATACAGATCTTAATGCGCCTGTTTAGTTTGCAGGCGGTTATCGTGACCTTGGGCGCACGTGGCTATGCTTATTTTGATCGCGAAGGTCGTTATCTCGATAGTGGAAAAAATACGCTGAATACCGTAGTGGTGGACACCGTCGGTGGGGGGGATGCGTTCTCTTCGATTTATTTATTGGGCCTGGTTCAGGGATGGTCGTTGGATGTCAGCTTACGGAGGGCGCATCAGTTTGCCGCCGCAATTTGCGGTGTGCGTGGTGCAGTCGCGGCGGACCTTGATTTTTATCGGCAATGGCAAGAGCGGTGGGCTGCAGAGTCTTTGAAGGACGAACTCAGTAAAGGAACACCCGTATGAGCAGCGTGACTAATGTGACCAGCGTGATCAGCAGCGTTCGAGGTATTTTGACTAAGCCTAAGCTATCGTTTTGGCAAATCATTAATATGAACTTTGGCTTTTTCGGTATTCAGTTCAGTTTTGGTTTGCAGCAAAGTAGCATGAGTCCGATTTACAAATATCTCGGCGCGGATGAAGCCAGTTTGCCTTATCTGTGGCTGGCAGGACCTGTTACGGGCTTGTTGGTGCAACCCTTGATTGGTGCGATGAGCGATCGCACAGTAACTCGTTGGGGACGACGCACACCTTATTTTTTATTCGGTGCGATTTTATGTAGCCTGGGATTGCTGGTGATGCCGTTTAGCGCAACGCTGTGGATGGCAGCTAGTTTGCTATGGATATTGGATGCCGCCAATAATGTAACGATGGAACCCTACCGCGCATTTGTCAGCGATAAGCTAGATAAGAGCCAACATTCAATCGGGTTTTTAACCCAGAGCGCATTCACCGGACTTGGGCAGACGCTGGCGTATTTAATGCCCTCTATCTTAGTCTTGATTGGCATGAATAAAGATGCCGTTAATGCCAATCACATCCCGCATATTGTGATTGCTGCGTTCTTAATCGGAGCTGTATTTTCAATCGTATCGATCATATGGACGCTCAAAACCACGCCAGAAATCCCGTTGACCGCTGACGAGTTAGCGGCGATCAAACGCAAACCAAGTGGCTGGTTAGCGACACTGCGCGAAGTTGGTCTGGCGATCAAAGAGATGCCGCTAACCATGCGCCAGTTAGCGCTGGTTAAATTATTCCAGTGGTACGCGATGTTTTGCTATTGGCAGTACATCATGTTGTCGATAGGCAGGACTATTTTTGGTACCAGCGATCAGACCTCGCAGGGTTTTCGTGATGCAGGTTTATTGAATGGGCAGATCGGCGCTTTTTATAACTTTATCGCATTTGTCGCGGCATTTGCGATGGTGCCATTTACCCGCCGCTATGGACCAAAAATCACGCATGCAATCTGCCTGACCTTGGCGGGACTTGGCATGTTAAGTATTCCTATGATCCACACACCGTCGTTATTATTTATTCCGATGATTGGTGTCGGTATGGCCTGGGCAAGCATTATGGGGAATCCCTATGTCATGCTGGCTGGCTGTATTCCGGCGGAGCGTACAGGTGTCTACATGGGGATTTTTAATATGTTTATTGTGATCCCGATGATCATTCAGATTTTTACCTTGCCTTTGTATTACCAAAGCTGGTTGGGTGGTAATCCCGAAAATGTGGTCCGGCTGGCGGGTGCTTTATTGATTTGTGGTGCGTTTTCAGTCAGTTTGGTGAAGATTCGTTCAGTCACTTCTGCTGTTAAAAAATAAAATAATCTTGCGTTGAGTCGATCCAAGATTGCATTGAATGTACGCATGATCTTGGATGACTATAATTAATATACTGGATGGTAGTAAATATGAGTTGTCCAGGTATTATCTGGATAATGAGCATTATTTCTTAAAAATAATGGGGAGTATATTATTTACATACTTAACAGAGCGGTTTTTTATCCTGCAAACACGCTCTATTTTTTACGATAAATTGGCTGATTAATTTAAAAAATTTTATTCCAAAATCCAGCGTAATTGCTTACCGTTGGCATCAACGATCGTCGTCATTTCTTTAAATACCCTTGCCTGGATCGCATCCGGCAGACGCACCAGATCCACGTGATTGACAAACCGGTCGCCGTGCATAAATCCCCAGGTAAAGAACTTAATCGCCGCCAGCGTTTTGTCTGGATTATTAGTTACTTGCGGCATGATGACAAATGTCCCCATAGTGATGGGCCAGGCATTGGCGCCTGGTTTGTCTGTCAGCATTTCATCAAACATGGCTTTAGATTTCCATTGGCTGGCATTCAGCGCGGCAGCAAAGCTGTCTGCCGTTGGCGCTAAAAATTTCCCGTCACGATTTTTTAACTGGACGCTACTAAGCTTGTCTTGCAGTACATAGTTGTAATCAACATAGCTGATCGAGTAGGACGTTTTTTTGAGGGTCGCAACGATGCCGCTACTACCTTTGACTTGGGTTACATCTTTATGCCAGTTAATCGTAAAATTTTTGCCATACGTTGTTTGCCAATCCTTGCTCATCTTTCCTAAGTAATCAGTGTAGTTGTAGGTTGTTCCTGATCCGTCTTGACGCACGATGACTTCAATATTTTTCTTCGGCAGACTGATTTCTGGATTGAGAGCCGTGATTGCCGCATCATTCCAGCTCACAATTTGACGAGAGAAAATAGCTGCTAATACATCACCGGTTAAGCGCAGTTCGCCCGATTTGACCCCTGGCAAATTGACGATGGGCACCACACCAGAAATCGCGGAGGGGAACTGTATCAGTTGATCTTTTTTTAAATCAGCCGGACTCAGTGCAACATCACTTGCACCAAAGTCAACTTCCTTCGCCTTGATTTGCTTAATCCCACCGGATGAGCCGATTGGTTTGTAATCCAATACATCGCCACTTTTCTTGGCATATGCTTCTGCCCAGGTGTTATACAGCGGTGCAGCGGCAGAAGAACCAGCTCCGTTCATAGTCGCCGCTTGGATGGGTGCGAGCAATACCAGATTGAGTAAGGCGAATAAGCTGATTCGTTTGGTGATGTTGTGTGCAAATTTCATAATAGACTTAGAGTAAAAAAATACTGCTGTAAAAAACTCGGATTATAACGACTATCCGATGATTGATATCGATCATTACTGCATCACTAAAATAGTTAATTTGATGCCATGTCACAGGAGTGTCACGTAAAAACACTAGGCTTGATCAATCTGAATATTCGATTTGAATATTCGTTTAGCTAAAAATCCGGATAAATTTTAATTTGTTTGTTTGAGATAAATAGTTTATATTATTTATATGTTTACATTTTTTGGAGATATTAATGGTTACTACTGCAAATAAAAAACCAGTTTTAGATGACAGCGCAGACAAGCCAGTGATTAAAACTGCTGTAGTTCCTGCAAAGAAAATTGCTACAGCAGCGAAGCTGGCTTCCAACCCGGAAGCGATGCCAAAAGCGCCTGTCGTAAAGGAAGAAGTGAAAGCGGTAGCTAAAAAAGTTGTAGCAAAAAAAGTAGCTGTAGCAAAAGCGAAGCCAGTTACTAAAGTGGCAAAGTCAGCGGTAAAAACAAAAGTATTAGCTAAGCCAAACACCGTAAAAATTGCAAAAGCGGCTACGCCTAAACCGGTAGTGAAGTCTGTAGCAGTTAAGGCCGCAACAAAGCCTGCTGCTAAATTAAGTGCAGCGACTGCGCATAAAGAAAAAGCTAAAAAAGAGAAACTGGTACGTGATAGTTTCACCATGCCAGAATCTGAATATGTCGTTTTAAGCCATGTGAAAAAAGCTTGTCTAAGTGCAGGGATTGAAGTTAAGAAAAGCCAATTGCTACGCATAGGCCTAGTCTTGCTGAACAAGACGGATCTCACTTCCCTCAAAACTTTGATTGCAGGCTTAGCGCCATTGAAGGCAGGACGTCCTAAGAAAGAAAAGTGATTTTTAAAAAATCATAAAATCGCTGCCAGTCATGACATAAGTAGCGAGCTTAATTAGCCATACTTAATCAGCTTTAATCAGCTATACCCCAAACAGGCTCAGCCCATAACGGACTGAGCCTGTTGTATTTTTGCTTGTCATAAAAGCGACATCAAACTGTCATCTTGTTGAAGTAATCCTCATTTAATCTTCGTCCGTCTAAAAGCACAATGCCCAAGATGAGATTGTCTAAGATTAATTGAAATAGGATGAAGAAGAGGATGACAATATGAGATTACTCACGATACCTGCTGATGCCAATCCTAGTTTTTCTAAATTAAGTTTAAGTCTGGCGAGTACCGCCAAAGAGATTAAAGAAGTCCAGCGTCTGCGTTATAAAGTATTCATCGAGGCAATGGGTTTATCTGCCTTAACCAACCCCGATGGTCTTGATAAAGACGAGTTCGATGAGCATTGCGATCATCTGATTGTGCGCGATACCAAGACCTTAAAAGTCGTCGGCACCTATCGTATTCTTGGCCCAACGGCCGCAAGACATATCGGCCGCTATTACTCCGAAACAGAATTCGATTTATCTCGCTTGCAAAATATTCGCGGCAGCATCGCTGAGGCAGGGCGTGCTTGCATTCACCCTGATTATCGCAGCGGTGCAGTCATCATGATGCTGTGGGCTGGCTTAGCAGCGTATATGCGTCGTGAGCGCTGCACCTACCTGATTGGCTGCGCCAGTATCAGTCTGACGGATGGTGGCCACAATGCGGCAGCGATTTACCGTAATTTTAAAGAGAACGACTTTGCTCCTCTGGAATATCGGGTTACGCCGCATTTGCCATTTCCGATTGATGAGATGGATGTTGGTCATGAGGCACGTATCCCACCGTTACTTAAAGGATATTTGCGCGCCGGAGCCTGGGTCTGTGGTGATCCTGCCTGGGACCCGGACTTCCACTGCGCCGACTTGTTTGTGATGTTGCCTTTGTCAAATTTGGATAATCGTTACGCTAAACATTACGGTACTGAGGAGAATGCATAATGAAACCTGGCGACCACTTCTTAAATCAGAAACTGTTTAAAACCAGCAAAAAAGATGTGGTGCGCTTCCGCACTATCTGGATATCCGATCTGCATTTAGGAACTACTGGTTGCCAGGCTGCCCGCCTACTTGAATTTTTGCAGGCGACTGAGTCAGAGAATTTGTATCTGGTCGGCGATATCATTGACGGCTGGCAGCTCAAACGCCGTTGGTATTGGGATCAAGTCCATAATAACGTAGTGCAAACCGTACTGAAAAAAGCCAAGAAGGGCACCAATGTCATTTTTGTCCCTGGCAATCATGATGAATCGATACGCCAATTCATCGATCTTGATTTTGGTGGTATCAAAGTCAGGGATGAACTGGTACATGTGACCGCACAAGGCAAACGTATGCTGGTGTTGCACGGCGACCGTTTTGATGGCGTGATTGCCTGCGCCAAATGGTTAGCGTATGTCGGTGATAGTCTTTACACCGTGATTTTGAAGTTCAACCAAGTCTTTAATAACTGGCGCGCCCGCGCTGGTCTACCGTATTGGTCACTATCGCAATACCTCAAACTCAAAGTCAAAAATGCGGTCAGCTATATCAGCTCATTTGAAAATGCCTTAGCCGATGAAGCACGCAAACGTGGTTTGGATGGTGTGATCTGCGGTCACATCCATAAACCAGAAATCAGAGATATTGATGGCGTGATGTACTGCAATGATGGCGACTGGGTAGAAAGCTTGTCGGCCCTGGTAGAAGACGCCAGCGGTGAATTACGTCTGATTAGCTGGCATGACGTGGTGCAGGTGCAGCAGCCAATGATGGCGCAAGAGCCGGTATTTTCTGAGGTTTGATTTTTTCAGCAGCTTTTGAATTAAAAATATCAATGAGAGTTTCTAAAAAGCCAAAGTGAAGGTTCAGTAATAATGCGGCTTGTAGCACAATATTGTGCTACAAGCCGCATTATTACTGGGGGGAGTGATTTTTAGAATTTCAAAAATCTTATGTCGGAGTATTTTTCTCCGCGTTTCGATTGCATAGTTTTTGGAATTTCTCGATTAGCTTGTTTTAATTTTTATTAAGCATAATCACCAGCTATCTCATCCTCGGCCATGCCAGGCGCTTCTGCTTGTAGGGTGATGTGATCGATTCTATGTTTCTCTAAGAGCATATTTTTTACGCTTTGTAAGATGCGTGGCCATGCCGTCAGATCATCAATTTCTAGATGCCCTATTAATGCAGGGTAACCGGGCGACATTTCCCATACATGCAAGTCATGTACCGACAGAACGCCTGCAATTGTTTCCAAGTCTTCACCGATTTGAATATAGTCGATATGGCGCGGGACGCCTTCCATCAAAAAATGATACGACTCACGCAGCACACTAAACGTTGATTTTAAAATCAATAGCGACACAAAAATCGATAACAGCGGATCAATTTGCATCCATCCTGTGTAGTAAATCACTGCACCAGACACGATCGCTGCAATTGATCCTAGCAAGTCGCCCATCACGTGGACTAGCGCCGCCTTGGTGTTGAGGTTTTCTTTGTCATGCGATAACACCCATGCAACGATGAGGTTAATCGCTAGGCCAATGCTGGCAACCAGGATGACGGTGCCGCCTTGCACTGCTTCGGGGTGAGACAGTCGTTGGGCTGCTTCAAAAGCAATCCATAAAACTACTGCCAACATGATTAAACCATTGACAAACGCGGCGAGCGCTTCTGCACGGCCAAAACCAAATGAATTTTTAGCTGTTGGCGGTCGTTTTGCAATCATTTGTGCCAGTAACGCTAGGCCTAATGCGGCTGCATCGGTCACCATGTGGCCAGCATCAGATATCAATGCTAGCGAGTTAGACCAAAATCCAAAACCAACTTCAACGCCGGCAAAGCCTAGTGTCAGCACCAGTGCCCAGGCTAGAATTTTTTGACTACGGTTTTCAAAAAAATGTCGATGTTCGGCATCACCATGACGGTGAGCGTGTAGATGTTCGCTGTTAGAGACGGCAATTTTTTCTGGCATGAGTGCTCGGAATTGTAAATAATATTGGTTAGTAAAGTCTTTCATCAGTGTAGCGGGATGCGGGCTTATTTGCTTAAAATCAGCGTAAATGACTGAATAACATTGCGCGCCGTGTTTCGCAAGCGCGGACAGCACCATAAAAATAAGTAAAAGATGTTTACGTTTTCGGCGCGGTTTGCTATAGTCTCGGCTCTTCGGGCGGTTAGTTCAGCTGGTTAGAATACTTGGTCGACATCCAAGGGGTCGCAGATTCGAATTCTGCACCGCCCACCAGATTTAATTATGCGGCACATAGTGTTGCAACATAGGTAAGAGCGAGAAAGGCATCATGGTTATGACACCGCGAACTACGATCACAGCAATTTGTGAGCGACGTTAGTCGAGGGTCTTTTTCGTTTGTAATTATTGAAAAAAACGCGGCTAGCCCGCGTTTTTTTTCGTCCGTATTTTCTGTAATTTCTTTTGAACGTTGTAAGTACTCGGCAAATATTGCTGACATGGAGACTTAAAATGGTTTCAGTTCGACTTCCCGATGGTTCGCAGCGTCAATTCGACTCACCAGTTACTGTGGCTCAAGTTGCCGCTAGTATTGGCGCAGGCTTAGCTAAAGCTGCTTTGGCTGGCAAAGTAGATGGTAGATTGGTAGATACTTCTTACCTGATCTCCTCTGATGCTGATTTGGCGATCGTGACTGACAAAGATGCTGATGGTCTTGATGTGATACGTCATTCAACTGCACATTTGCTGGCATACGCAGTGAAAGAGTTGTTTCCCGATGCGCAAGTCACTATTGGCCCTGTGATCGAAAATGGCTTTTATTATGACTTCTCTTATAAGCGCCCATTTACACCAGATGATATGGCCGCAATCGAAAAGAAAATGCAGGAGTTGGCGAAAAAAGATGAGCCAGTAACTCGCAAGGTATTGCAACGCGACGAGGCAGTGGCTTACTTCAAATCAATTGGTGAAGCGTATAAAGCAGAAATCATAGAATCGATTCCCGCCGACCAAGATGTATCACTTTACACAGAAGGTAACTTCACCGACTTGTGTCGTGGTCCGCACGTACCTTCTACCGGCAAGCTGAAAGTTTTTAAACTGATGAAGCTGGCTGGCGCCTACTGGCGTGGCGATTCTAAGAACGAGATGCTGCAACGTGTGTACGGAACTGCATTTGCAAAAAAAGAGGAGCAAGAGGCGTACTTGCATATGCTGGAAGAAGCTGAAAAGCGCGACCATCGTAAGCTAGGTAAATCATTAGATTTGTTCCACTTTCAAGACGAAGCGCCTGGTTTGGTTTTCTGGCATCCAAAAGGTTGGAGTATTTGGCAGCAAGTTGAGCAATATATGCGCAAGGTGTATCAAGACTGTGGCTACCAAGAAGTAAAGGCGCCGCAAATTCTGGATCGCACTTTGTGGGAGCGCACAGGGCATTGGGAGAATTACCGTGAAAATATGTTCTCCACAGAATCTGAAAACCGGAACTACGCATTAAAGCCGATGAACTGTCCTGGACATGTTCAGATATTTAACGCAAATATGCGCAGTTATCGTGAGCTGCCTTTGCGTTACGGCGAGTTTGGTCAGTGCCATCGCAACGAGCCTTCAGGTGCTCTGCATGGCATCATGCGAGTACGCGGCTTTACCCAAGATGACGGACATATTTTTTGTACTGAAGAGCAAATTTTGCCTGAAGTTGCGGCTTTCCATGCTCAGGCGATGAAGGTATATGCAGACTTCGGCTTTGAGCATATTTTCATCAAGATCGCTTTGCGTCCTGATAATCGTATTGGTTCTGATCAGGTTTGGGATACAGCCGAAGAAGCTTTACGTGCGGCTTTGCGTCAATGCGACGTCGCATGGGAAGAATTGCCGGGCGAGGGCGCATTTTATGGTCCTAAGATTGAGTATCACTTAAAAGATAGTTTGGGGCGCGCATGGCAAGTGGGCACTATGCAAGTAGATTTCTCGATGCCGGGTCGCTTGGATGCTGAATATGTGTCAGATGATAATTCCCGGAAAATCCCTGTGATGTTGCATCGGGCGATTGTTGGCTCGATGGAGCGTTTTATCGGTATTTTGATTGAAAATCACGCTGGCGCTATGCCTTTATGGCTGGCTCCGGTACAAATTGCAGTGTTAAATATCTCGGAATCCCAGGCGGAATATACCAAGTCTGTCGCAGAAAACCTGAAGAAACAAGGGTTTAGAGTGCACACGGATTTGCGTAATGAGAAAATAACCTATAAAATACGTGAGCATTCAATGCAGAAATTACCTTATATCATCGTGATCGGTGATAAAGAGCGGGATGCAAACACAGTGGCTGTGCGCACGCGTGGCAATCTGGATTTGGGAGTCATGTCCCAAGAAGCTTTTTTAGATCGTCTTAAAAATGACATCTTAATGAAGTCTTAATCAGGATTGTTGTGCGAAAGAGCACAGCCAAATTATTTAATTTTTGAAGGAAACTGCAATAGCTACTGACAAGTCACATCGCATCAACGGTGAAATTACGGCGCCAGAAGTGCGCTTATCTGGCGTTGAGAACGAGCCACTGGGCATCGTTAAACTAAGTGAAGCCTTTCGTTTTGCCGAAGAGGCTAATGTTGATTTAGTGGAGATTGCGCCTACTGCACAACCTCCAGTTTGCCGATTGATGGACTACGGCAAATTTAAGTATCAAGAGCAAAAGAAGGCGCATGAAGCCAAGTTAAAGCAAAAAGTCATTCTGGTGAAGGAAGTCAAATTCCGTCCTGGTACTGATGATGGTGATTACAACATCAAATTGCGTAATTTGACGAAATTTTTGGATGATGGAGATAAGACCAAAATCACCTTACGCTTCCGTGGTCGTGAGATGGCTCACCAAGAGATTGGTATGCGTATGCTGGAACGCCTAAAGCTGGATTTGGAACCGTATGGCCAAGTTGAGCAGTTTCCAAAGATGGAAGGTCGTCAGATGATTATGATTCTGGCGCCAAAGAAGAAGAAATAAGATTTGCGAAAATCGTTGATGGAAATCGGCGATTTTTGCGATGAGTATGGACTCGATTTCATGCTCCAACAAGTGAGAGTAGGCATCCAAGTGCATCGTAATCGTTGCCACCTACAATCATGTTAAAAAGGAACTGTCCTAAACAGACAGGTGTTTTATGCCTAAAATGAAAACAAAAAGCTCTGCCAAGAAGCGCTTTCGCGTGCGTCCGGGTGGAACTATTAAATGTGGTCACGCATTCAAACGTCATATTTTGACTAAGAAAACTACCAAGAATAAACGCCAATTGCGCGGTATCACGAACGTTAATGCAGCAGACGTAACATCAGTCATGCGCATGATGCCAACAGCTTAACCTCTACTCACTATTTAAGGAGTTACTATGCCTAGAGTAAAACGTGGGGTTACAGCTCGTGCCCGTCATAAGAAAGTTCTCGATTTAGCCAAGGGCTATCGTGGTCGCCGTAGCAAGGTATATCGTGTTGCTAAGCAAGCAGTTATGCGCGCTGGTCAATATGCATACCGTGATCGTCGTAACAAGAAGCGTGTATTCCGCGCTTTGTGGATTACGCGTATCAATGCTGCTAGTCGTCAACACGGTCTGACATACAGCGTGTTCATGAATGGTCTGAAAAAAGCTTCTATCGAACTGGACCGTAAGGTTTTGGCCGATATGGCAGTGACTGACAAGCCAGCATTTGCTGCGATTGTTAATCAAGTTAAGGCCAACCTGGTAGCGTAATTGTTAGGTGCGGTTTGCTCGCTAGTTTCTGGTTGAGCAATGCCGCAATATGAGCGGGGCAGAGGTTGAATCCTGTGCCCCGTTTTATTTTTAGTGTTCAATTTTCAACTTCCCTTTCGGGAATAACCGCATGAATCCCTTAGATCATCTCGTAACTCAAGCGCGCGCAGATTTTACTGCCGCCCAAGACGCTGCTGCACTGGAAAATGCCAAGGCACTTTATCTTGGAAAAACCGGACAGATTACTGAGCAAATGAAGAGTCTCGGCAAGCTAGCGCCAGATGAGCGCAAAGTACAAGGCGCGATTATCAATGCAGTAAAAGAACAAATTGAAAAGCTGCTCACAGATAGACGTGATGCCTTATCTAATGCACAAATGCAGAGTCGTTTGAATGCCGAGGCGATTGACGTTAGTTTGCCCGGGCGTGGCCGTGGTATGGGCGGTATTCATCCGGTGATGCGTACCTGGCACCGAGTTGAGGAAATTTTCCGCTCTATCGGTTTTGATGTGGCGGACGGTCCTGAGATCGAAAATGACTGGACTAATTTCACCGCATTGAACAGCCCGGAGAATCATCCTGCGCGCTCCATGCAAGATACTTTTTATATTGACGGTAATGACAACACTGGCAAGCCCTTGTTGCTGCGTACACATACCAGTCCAATGCAAGTGCGCTATGCACGTATGAATCAAGCGCCAATTAAAGTGATCGCTCCTGGTCGTACCTATCGCGTAGATAGTGATGCAACGCACTCGCCAATGTTTCATCAGGTCGAAGGTTTATGGATCGATGAAAACATCAGCTTTGCTGACTTAAAAGGCGTTTATCTGAATTTCGTCAAAGCTTTTTTCGAAACGGATGATTTGCAAGTGCGCTTTCGCCCTTCTTACTTCCCGTTTACTGAGCCATCTGCGGAGATCGATATTGCCTTCGGTAGTGGTCCATTAAAAGGTCGCTGGTTAGAAGTGTCTGGTTCCGGCCAGGTGCATCCAACTGTAATTAGAAATATGGGAATGGATCCAGAAAAATACATTGGTTTTGCTTTTGGTTCCGGCTTGGAACGCCTGGCAATGCTGCGCTATGGCATCAATGATTTGCGCTTATTTTATGAGGGAGATTTGCGCTTCCTGAAGCAGTTTAATTAAGTTGAAGTCGATGACGATCGTTTGATTTTTAACTTATATCTCCTCATCAAATTTCCTATGCGGTTTTGCAAAAAAATCGTATTAATGATTGAATATTTACACGGCTGAATTATGCAATTTTCTGAAAACTGGCTACGCACTATGGTTGATCCGAAGATGACTTCGGATGAGTTGTCACACTTACTCACGATGTCTGGATTGGAAGTAGAAGAAGTAGAAGCTGTCGCTCCGCCTTTTAGTAATGTAGTCGTGGCAGAAATTCGTGAGATTGCCAAGCATCCCGATGCTGATCGCCTCAATGTTTGTCAGGTTGATGTTGGCACTGGTACTCTACTGAATATCGTCTGCGGCGCACCGAATGTCCGTGTTGGTATGAAAGTACCGTGCGCAATGGCGGGCGCGGTATTGCCGCCGGGTGCCGATGGCAAACCGTTTGAGATCAAAGTTGGTAAATTGCGTGGTGTTGAATCGCAAGGCATGTTGTGCTCTGCCCGTGAATTAAAATTATCAGACGATCAGGGCGGTTTATTGGATTTGCCGATAGACGCACCGGTTGGACAAAATTTTCGGGATTACTATCAATTAAATGATCTTAAATTCACGATCAAGTTGACCCCGAATAAGGCAGACTGCCTGTCCATATTGGGTGTTGCGCGCGAGGTATCGGCATTAACTGGTACCGTATTAACGCTGCCTGAAATTCATCCAGTAGCAGTCACTCTGCAAGAAACCTTACCCGTTAAAGTATCTGCGCCTGATTTGTGTGGGCGTTTTAGTGGTCGGGTTATTCGCGGTGTTAACGCCAAAGCACCGACACCAGACTGGATGAAGCAGCGTCTTGAGCGCAGCGGTCAGCGGCCAATTACTGCCTTAGTCGATATTTCTAATTACGTGATGTTAGAACTTGGACGTCCAACCCATGTATTTGATTTGGATAAAATCCACGGTGGTCTGGATGTACGTTGGGGGAAAACGGGGGAGTCATTAAAACTATTGAATGGCAATACCGTTGCAGTAGATGAATGGATAGGCGTCATTGCAGATGACAAAGAGATTGAATCTTTGGCCGGAATCATGGGTGGTGACTCTACTGCCGTAACGCTCGACACGCAGAATATTTATCTGGAAGCAGCATTCTGGTGGCCGCAAGCGATACAGGGTAGGGCGCGCCGTTATAATTTTTCTACAGATGCGGCACATCGCTTTGAGCGCGGCGTGGACTACGCGACGACAGTCGAGCATATTGAACGCATTACTGCCTTGATCGTAGAAATTTGTGGTGGTAGCACGCAAGTCAAAGCCGGCCCGGTCACTGACCTGATCGTTAATTTACCAAAGCGCCCTGCGGTGCTTTTGCGTACAGCGCGTGCGGTTAAAGTGATTGGTGTTGCATTGAACGATGCGCAGATCGCCGATATATTTACCCGTTTGGGATTGGCGTTTACGCAGACCTCGGGTGAATTCCTAGTAACGCCACCATCCTATCGTTTTGATATTGAAATCGAAGAAGACTTGATTGAAGAAGTCGTCCGGGTTTATGGTTTTGAAAATATTCCTGCGTTACCTCCCATCGCAGCAAACGCGATGCGCATCGCACCAGAAAATCAGCGTTCTTTATTTACAGTCCGTCGTCAAATTGCAGACATGGATTACCAAGAAGTCGTCAACTATAGTTTTGTAGAAGAAGCTTGGGAAAAAGATTTTGTAGGTAATGATGCACCGATTAAATTACTTAATCCAATTGCCAGTCATATGAGCGCGATGCGCAGCAGTTTGATCGCTAGTTTGGTTGCTAATGCGCGCTACAATTTAAATCGCAAGATGAACCGTGTGCGCATTTTTGAAATTGGTGCGATCTATCTGCGCAATGCGGCCATTCCAGACGGTCCTCTGACGATTGCTGGCTATGATCAGCCGAAGCGTCTGTCCGCACTTGCATATGGTCCTGTAGTTGAAGAACAGTGGGGTCAGGCAACACGCAATGTCGATTTCTTTGATATTAAAGCGGACTTGGAAGCCTTGTTTGCACCTAAAACTTTGCGCTTTAGTAAAGTTGAACATCCAGCTTTGCACCCAGGGCGCTCTGCTAGTATTGAGTGTGATGGCAAAGTGGTGGGCATCGTTGGCGAGTTGCATCCACGTTTGCAGCAAAAATATGATTTACCTTTAGCACCAGTGGTTTTTGAGGTAGATACGCAAAGTTTGCAATCCATTACGCTACCGATTTATCAAGAAATTTCAAAATTTCAAGCGGTCACTCGTGATCTTGCTTTATTAGTAAAACAAACAATTTTTGCTCAAGATTTACTCGATGTTTTCTTTGCTGAGGCGAAGTCAAACGAAACATGTAAAATCTTGCAAGCCGTTGTTTTATTTGATGAATATCGTGGTCAGGGACTGGAGTCTGACGAGAAAAGTCTTGCATTCCGCTTTAGCTTGCAAGATACTCAAAGTACGCTGCAAGATGATAAAGTAGAAGCCGCAATGGCATCTTTACTGGCTGCAGCTGCAAGTAAATTCTCAGCAAGATTACGTTGAGATAACTCCGCCGCAATGTATCTGACAGTGCGTCTAAATAAATAAAAATTATCGCGATCTCATTTTGCATAGCTGCTTAAGATGATCGCTTTGACTTTCAGCAAGTAGGATTAAAAAAGAATGAATGAAGTAACTTCCGCCGAACTGCAATCAGTTCTTGATGCAGATTTGAACCGGGCGATGCGTGAAGCAAAAGCACGTTCACAAGCGGAAAGAGACTTACCTACCTTGACCAAAGCAGAGTTAGCAGAACTCTTGTTTGAACAAGTTGGTTTGAATAAACGTGAAGCCAAAGATATGGTGGAAACTTTTTTTGACGAGATTCGTGATGCGTTAGAAAGAGGCGAGGCGGTGAAGTTATCTGGCTTTGGTAATTTTCAATTGCGAGATAAGCCCCAACGTCCTGGCCGTAACCCAAAAACTGGTGAAGAAATTCCTATTACCGCGCGTCGTGTTGTGACATTCCATGCTAGCCAAAAACTTAAGGGAATGGTCGACGCTGCAGGTAGTCAACCCCTTGCACATGCAGCCTGAATTCCTTTATGAGCGAAATCAAGATCGATGCTTTTGTGTTGCCGCCGATACCAGCGAAACGCTATTTTACTATCGGTGAAGTCAGTGAATTATGTGGTGTCAAACCACATGTATTACGTTATTGGGAGCAAGAGTTCACTCAATTAAAACCGGTAAAACGACGTGGCAATCGCCGTTATTACCAGCATCACGAAGTCTTGTTGATACGCCGTATCCGCGAACTTTTATATGAGCAGGGTTTTACGATCAATGGCGCAAGAAATAAATTGAATTTGCATGCAGCGATCAAAGATGAGCTGAATGAAATGGAAGTAGTAATCCCGGTTAATTTATTACAGATTCGCGAAGAACTGCATGCAGTGCTCAATTTGTTAAAGCGCTGATTTGATGCTGGTGTTAGTGTTGATACATCGAATACCTTAGCGCAACTCTGAAAGCCAGTGACGATAGAAATCTTAAAATTTCTATCGTCACTGGCTTTAGTTTTATATGGCATGCTTGTTCCGACTTAACGGGATGTGTGATGCAAAGAGAGATGTTTGGTTTGATTAGATGCATCCAATATTAACTGTATTTAACCCAGATTTTCCATTGGAACAACGCCAGGTAGTTCGCCAAAGGTGCAATTGTCGCTGTAGCACTCGCACTCAAATCGCGGTGGTGTTATCCCTCTGAAGACCGCATGCCGTCTGCGTTTTTTGCGAAGTAGTAGCGGTCTAATGGAAAATCTGGGTTTAATATACTCCCCATTATATTTTCTTAAATTGGCTTATTGTCCAGTTAATATATGGACAGTTAAAATATACTATGATGAGTATATTCTCCTGCAAAGAATGACGCACCATAAAAATATATTCAATGTACGCAGAATTGTTGTGGCAATGCTTGATCTACTGTTTCAAATAGATAGCTCTGACCCATCTCCTTGTTGAACCTAAGTGGAGCCAGGCAGTGCTAATGCTCATTTAAAAATGCTAGGAATAATTCATGAACTTCCCTCAATCTCATTTAATCAATAAATCACGTTTATTTCTGACCGTTAGTGCTCTGCTTTGCGGCGTGCTCAACCCCGTTATCGCACAAACTAACGTAGTTGATTCCGGCTTAGACACCGTTATCAAAGGTGTTTGGCGTTCTGACGAAAATCGCGCGCGAGATCAATATCGCCACCCAAAACAGACCTTGGAATTTTTTGGTGTTCAAGCTAATGCGACGGTGATCGAAATTACTCCGGGCGGATCAGCTTGGTATGGCGAGATACTGGCACCTTTTTTAAAAGAGAAGGGCCATTACATTGCCGCCAATATTGACGGCACTAAAGTGTCTGCTAGCAGCGCTGCGTATCAGACCAGAACAGCAGACGCACAAAATAAAAAATTTCTTGCAGATCCTGAGCGCTACAGCAAAGCAAGGACAATTAATTTTGATCCAGCCGCACCGCAATTTGGACCGGCAAACTCAGCTGACTACGTGCTGACCTTTAGAAACGTGCATAACTGGGTCGGGGATCACACAGAAGTCCTTACCTTCAAGGCGATGTTTGACGTGCTTAAACCGGGCGGTGTGTTAGGTGTGGTTGATCATCGCGCGGCTGCTGGTAAAACTTTAGATGCAAAATTAATTGATACCGGTTATTTACCCGAGGAGTATGTCATCGCATTAGCCCAGCAAGCAGGATTTAAATTGGTGGGGAAGAGTGAGGTTAATGCTAATCCGAAAGATACAAAGGATTATGTTAAAGGTGTTTGGACATTGCCGCCAACCTACGCCGATAAAGAAAATAATCGTCAGAAATACAAAGAGATTGGTGAGAGCGACCGCTTTACTTTGCGTTTCGTTAAGCCGTAGAAAGCTTACTTAATGATGGTGTGATCGCGGATTGATTTGCTGATGTATTGGATGCTTGAAAATGAAAGCCCGATTGATGTCGGGCTTTTGTTCTTTAGAAACTTGGATTAGCTTGGCCAGGACAATTTATACGCCTGATTTAAAAAGAGACTGACCGATTATTTCCCAACAAATGTATCGGAATAACATTTGAGCGAAAAACAAAAGGGGTCGCATTTGCATGCGACCCCTTAATTATTTGGCTCCCCGACCTGGACTCGAACCAGGGACCTGCGGATTAACAGTCCGTCGCTCTACCAACTGAGCTATCAGGGAATAGAAGAAATGATGATCTTCGTTAAACTTTTTACTGCACTTGCAACATGCTAGGAATTCTGTGGCTCCCCGACCTGGACTCGAACCAGGGACCTGCGGATTAACAGTCCGTCGCTCTACCAACTGAGCTATCAGGGAACAGAGACAAAGATTATATGCGTCTTTGCCTGTTCTGTCAAAATTTTTCTACCCTGAAACGTCTATAAAACCTTAGCAATTGCGTCAATGACGACATCGATATTGCGCTTGTTTAAAGCTGCAACACAAATACGACCGGTATCGACAGCGTAGATAGAATTGTTATCACGCAGCTTTTCTACTTGCTCTTTCGTTAAGCCGGAGTAAGAAAACATGCCGCGTTGCTGGGTCACAAAGTCAAAGTTATGCGCTGGTGCTTTTGCTTTTAACTCTGCAACGAAGGCAGAGCGCATTTCGCGGATGCGTACGCGCATGCCTGCCAGTTCTTCTTCCCACAATTGGCGCAGTTCTGGTGTTGACAATACGGTCGCAACCACTTGGCCGCCGTGAGTTGGTGGATTGGAATAGTTAGTACGGATTACACGCTTTAATTGAGACATGATGCGCGCGGCTTCTTCTGCGCTGGAGGCGGCAATACTCAGTGCGCCAACGCGCTCGCCGTACAAAGAGAAGGATTTAGAGAATGAATTGGAGACAAACAGGGCGCATCCAGTTTCGGCAAAGCGGCGTACTACTTTGCCATCGGCTTCTATGCCATCGCCAAAACCTTGGTAAGCCATATCCAGGAAAGGCACCAGTTTGCGCTCGGTGACGACTGCGATGACTTCCGTCCATTGTGCATCGCTCAGATCGGCGCCAGTCGGATTGTGGCAGCAAGCATGCAGCAATACGATTGAACCCGCTGGCATGGCCTTCAGTGCCTCCAGCATGCCTGCAAAGTTCACACCTTTAGTCACTGCGTCGTAATAAGGGTAGGAATTGACCACAAAGCCAGCAGATTCAAACAAGGCGCGATGGTTTTCCCAGCTTGGATCACTGATCCATACTTGCGAATTCGGTGCGAAGCGTTTTAAAAAGTCGGCACCCAATTTCAATGCACCAGTGCCACCAATTGCTTGCGCCGTGATGACACGCTTTTCTACAACAACGGCACTGTCTGCACCGAACACTAATTCTTGTACTGCTTTATCATAAGCAGCTAAACCTTCGATCGGTAAGTAAGTGCGTGGCGCGAATTTTTCCATCAAAATAGCTTCGGCTTTTTTGACGCATTCCAACAATGGCACTTTGCCATTATCATCGTAATAAACGCCGACACCAAGATTGACTTTAGCGGGATTTTTATCCGCGTTAAAGCCCTCTGTGATGCCGAGGATAGGGTCGCGTGGTGCCATTTCTATGGCAGAGAACAGGGAGGCGGAGGCAGGTGCGTTCATCGTGATAATATGAAAAATTAGCTGTCAAATTTCTGACAGAAAGGTTGGAATAATGCCAATTGGTGACAATCTGGACATGCTTGAAATTTCAATCACCTCATTCTAACAAAGGTAAGTGCGTCATGCCTGTAGCATCGATAATTTCTGCTGAAAATAATAGCAATACCAATAATCCGCCGGAAGGCAAGTTCGTCACTTTTCCGGATTCTCAGTTCGAGCTATTTCAGCCTTTTCCTCCGGCGGGCGATCAACCGGCTGCGATTGCCAAGTTGCTGGAAGGGATTAATGACGGTTTGTTTTTCCAGACTTTGCTTGGGGTAACCGGTTCTGGCAAAACTTATACGATGGCAAATGTGATCGCGCAAAGCGGCCGGCCTGCGATTATTTTTGCACCTAACAAAACCCTGGCGGCGCAGTTGTACAGCGAGTTCCGCGAATTTTTTCCGCGTAATGCCGTGGAGTATTTCGTCAGCTACTACGATTATTATCAGCCGGAAGCGTATGTCCCACAGCGTGATTTATTTATCGAAAAAGATTCTGCGATCAACGAACATATTGAGCAAATGCGCTTGTCTTGTACCAAGTCACTGATGGAGCGGCGCGACGTGATTATCGTCGCGACCGTCTCTGCGATTTACGGTATCGGTAATCCTAGCGAATATCACAAGATGATTTTGATCTTGCGTGCGAAAGACAAAGTCAGCCAGCGGGATTTGATTGCGCGCCTGATTCAGATGCAATACACCAGGAATGAAATTGATTTCGGTCGCGGTACATTCCGGGTGCGTGGCGATACGATTGATATCTTCCCGGCAGAACATGCTGAACTAGCAGTACGGGTAGAAATGTTTGATGATGAGATCGAAAATCTCCAATTATTTGATCCGCTGACCGGCCGCGTAAAACAAAAAATTCCACGCTTTACTGTCTATCCCAGTTCGCATTATGTGACCCCGCGCGAGACCGTATTGCGCGCAGTAGAAACCATCAAAATCGAGCTACGTGAACGCTTAGAATTTTTCCGTAAAGAGAATAAGCTGATTGAAGAGCAGCGGATAGAACAACGCACACGTTTTGATTTAGAGATGATGTCCGAGATCGGTTTTACTAAAGGTATTGAAAACTATTCACGCCATTTAAGCGGTGCTAAAGCCGGAGATCCACCGCCGACACTGGTGGATTATTTACCCGCAGACGCGCTCATGTTTTTAGATGAGTCACATGTACTGACCGGACAGTTAAACGGCATGTATAACGGCGACAGAGCGCGAAAAACAAATCTGGTTGATTATGGTTTCCGGCTGCCGTCCGCGCTAGATAATCGTCCGCTCAAGTTTGCAGAATTTGAGAGCAAAATGCGGCAAACCATTTTTGTGTCAGCCACACCGGCAGAATATGAAAAGCAGCATGCCGATCAGGTTGTTGAGCAAGTAGTACGACCTACAGGCTTGGTCGATCCGCTGATTGAAGTGCGTCCGGCATTAACGCAAGTCGATGATCTGATGAACGAGATTACGATTCGTGTACAGAAAAATGAGCGTGTCTTGGTCACGACATTGACCAAGCGAATGTCCGAGCAATTGACCGATTTTTTGGCGGACAATGGCATCAAAGTACGTTATTTACACAGCGATATTGATACGGTAGAGCGGGTAGAAATTATCCGTGATCTACGTTTGGGTACCTTCGATGTGCTGGTCGGCATTAACCTTTTACGAGAAGGTCTGGATATTCCAGAAGTGTCTTTGGTGGCGATCTTGGATGCCGACAAGGAAGGCTTCCTGCGGTCGGAGCGTAGCCTGATTCAAACCATAGGCCGTGCTGCACGTAATTTAAACGGGATGGCAATTTTATACGGCGATAAAATTACTGAATCTATGCGTCGCGCCATTGATGAGACTGAACGTCGGCGCACTAAACAAGTTGCGTTTAATTTGGCGAATAACATCACGCCTATCGGCATTAAAAAACAGATTAAAGATTTAATTGATGGCGTCTACAGCCAACAAGAAGCCAAGCAAGAGCTAGAAGCTGCACAAGAGCATGCACGCTATGAAGTCATGAGTGAGAAGCAAATTAGCAGAGAAATAAAGCGCTTGGAAAAACTCATGCTCGATCACGCCAAAAATCTGGAGTTTGAAAAAGCGGCCCAGGTACGTGATCAATTAGCGCATCTGAAAGCGCAAGTATTCGGCGCGGGCGGCAGTGATAATGTGTTGTCGTTAGCGAATAAGTAGTAGTTGGAAATTTCCATTTTTTCATCGTCCAATAATAATGCGGCTCCCAAGGCAAAAAAGGCCTAGGAGCCGCATTTTTATTGGACGGTCAAAATCTGTATTTTATGTAAGGTTTCCGCTATTCCTTCGACTTAGCTAAATACGAGTTGCAATTGATATTAGCAAGGACGAAGGTGAAGCATGGTACAGGCGATAACATCATCTGCAATCATTGGCGGAAGTAGTGCCGCTAATCCGGGCAATGCCGCTTCGGCGCTTGCCAGTCTTCAGGCGCAGCTTGCCAGGTATCAGCAACAGCTATCTGATTGTGTAAATTGCGCGTCGTCCAAAACGATAGAAGGCAAAGTGCAAATTCAATCGGTGTCTAGCAAAATTAGTCAGGTCAGGGCGCGTATTGATCAGGTCAACAGCGTCAATGCAAGTCAGCAAACGCCTCTCCCCAAAACCAGTCGTTCTAAAGAAAATAATAGCATCACCAAGGATTTGACCATCGCTCCAGCAATAGAGAATCGCACGGTCACTCCGCCAAGCTTAAGCATTGCGAATCCCGTTATCGGCGGCAATATCAATACACTTGCATAGTCGCCAAAGCCCAACTGCGCTGTTTTGAGCAGAATAAAACTCCACCTAATACTATGCAGGAGTGTCAGCAATCTGCAACCCTGCATTGGTGGCATTGTTGAAGCCCCAGTAAACATTGTGAGCTCTTAAACGATACGCTATATTGCTGCTCAAACCCATTTCAAAGGAGAATGCAGTGAAGCCACAAACCCACAAACCAAGTAATGCTTTCATCGGGGCATCTTGGCTCGCGCTGCTGGTCGGTGCCATTACATTCATGGTCGGCTTATGGAATGCCAGCATGCAGTTGAATGAAAAAGGCTATTACTTCACCATCTTCATGTACGGCTTATTTTCTGCCGTGTCCTTGCAGAAATCCGTCCGCGACCGTATGGAGGACATTCCCGTTACTGGCATCTATTTTGGCTTATGCTGGGTATCCACCGGGCTAGCAATTTTGTTGTTGGCAGTTGGTTTATTTAATGCCACGCTAGCCGCTAGCGAGAAGGGTTTTTACGCGATGGCATTTTTGCTGAGTTTGTTTGCTGCAGTAGCAGTACAGAAGAATGTACGCGATCTTTCTATGCTAAAAGACGATGGTAGTTATCCAGAAAACTGATCTTGATTGACTAACATCAATAGCAAAACATACTGAAAAATTGAATTTTGATCGTCCAATCATTCTGCGGGCTCCAGGCTAAAAATGGTCTGGGAGCCTCAGAATGATTGGATCTTTAAATGTTGCGCTAGAAGCCTCTGCTGCATAGATTTGTTTACTGGCTTATGCGGTTATTTACCAGGTTTAAGCTGGCAATAATATTCTGCCTGGGTTGCGTCTGGCGATGCCAGTGAATGCAAAATCAACTTCAGGGTAGTGTCCGGAAACGATATCTGCAATCGCGCGACCTGATCCGGCACCCATTGTCCAACCCAAAGTGCCATGACCTGTGTTGAGGTAAAGATTGCTGTATTTGGTCTTGCCGATGTATGGCACATTGGATGGTGTCAACGGACGCAAACCAGTCCAGTAGGTTGGGTTCTCGTAGTCGCAGGCGTTCGGAAATAACTCGCGGGTGCGGCGGGTAATCGCTTCGCAACGAGCCGTATTTAAATCACGTCCATAGCCGTTGACCTCGCAAGTGCCGGCAACGCGCAAACGGTCACCCAGGCGTGACACAACTAATTTATAGCCGTCATCAGTCAGCGAAACCGTCGGTGCTTCGTCAGGATTGGTGATCTGGTAGGTAGCGGAATAGCCTTTGCCTGGATAAATCATCAGATTGACGCCCAAAGGCTTTAACAATGGCTGCGAGAAGCTGCCCATTGCCATTACAAAAGAATCCGCGCGCAAGACTTTATGGCGGCCTTCTGCATCAATGACTTCGACGCCGACAACTTTAGCCGATGAGCCGCTGCCCTCAGTCAGCAAGCGGGTGACGCTAGTATTGAATTGGAAATCGACACCTGCTTCGGCAGCTTTTTTGGCTAAGCCACTGGTAAATTTATAGACATCGCCGGACTCATCGGTCTCTGTGTAATCGCCGCCGACGATTTTGTCCCGGATACTGGCAAGTGCTGGCTCGATGCGTACGACTTCGTCTGCGCCGATTGAATCACGCTGACAACCGAGATCGCGCATCAATTTTGCGGCTGGTAAGGAGTCATCAAATTCTTTTTTATCGGTATAAAAATGCAAAATACCTTTGGTTAGACAGTCGTAGTCGATGCCTGTTTCAGCACGAACTGCTTGCAAGGTTTGACGGCTATATTCAGAAATCGCAACGATCTGGCGGATGTTATCTGCTGTGCGTCCAGGCGTACATTCGCGTAAAAAACTCATGCCCCAGAGCCATTGCAACCATTCTGCGCGTGGACGGAACAATAAAGGCGCGTCTTCTTTGCCTAACCATTTTAAGACTTTGAGTGGTGCTGAAGGATTCGCCCAAGGTTCGGCGTGAGAGACAGAGATCTGGCAGCCGTTGGCAAAACTGGTCTCTTGTGCCGCACCGGGTTGACGCTCGATCACAGTAACATCATGACCTTGCTTTTTGAGAAACCAGGCAGAAGAGGTGCCGATAATGCCAGAGCCGAGAACGATAACTTTCATGGGGAGAATCTCCTAGAGCGACAGTTTTGCGAGGAATTCGCGATAGCGAGATTGTAGAAAGTTATTGATTATTAATGCAATCAATCAGAGGGTAAATGTTTTTATTTTTAAAAGTAATTTTTTGAATTGTGTTTATAAAACAAAAATAATAGAAAATTATTTTTTATTTTGTAATTTTGACTTTAGTGATCTCTTGTGTCACTGCGCGGGTGATTACTTCTTCCATTGTCTTGTGTAAACCACCACGAATTTCGATTGCCAGGCTCTCGACGGCGGTTTGTAATACATCAGCGAGACTATCGCGTACACGATGCTCCAGCACAAAATCCACTCTTGATAACACCTGACGTAATACATTTTCTCTTAAGGTTTGCTCTAGCTTTTGCCAGTCTTCTTCGCTGAGTTGCATTGCTGTTGGTGCTGTGTTCGATACTGCGTCTGACCCAGTAATCTGGTTGACTGGCGCAGCTATCGTCGCAGTGCCAGAGGCGACTGCCGGGGAGAATTGCGTGCCGGGTTGAATAATTTCGGTAAGTACCGGAATACTGGCATCGATTTGATTGCTCATTTGACGTGATAACTTATGAAGGGCTGTGGGGAATAACTTAGCTTACTCTGCTGTACTTAATTACTTTACTTTTGCAGCGCCGTTAGGCGCATTGGCATTAGTGTGGGATAAAGTATGTCCTTGTTGCTGATAAAAGCGATAACGCTCCCGTCCTGCGGTGGTGGCGGCATCGTCCGTTGCGATGATTTCTATCATGCGTTCAAACTGATCAAAATGGCTGGGTGTAGTTGCCGTTAAGTTAATCAATAACTGATGATGCGGAAATATCGCTGTGTCGTCATCCGTCAAGATCACTGGTGTATGAGTCGCCAGTGCATCGTCCTGCATCACATGCGGTAAAAAGTCGATTTCTGAAAACGTCCATAGCGCACTATTCAGCGCATCTAATTGTGCCCGGTTGCTATCAAATACCACCACCTTACAATTTGCCGCTCTGGCCTTACGGATCAGGCGGCATGCGTAGTTGAGCTTATCGGGTACATTGCTATGGAAATCAATCCGCATCATTTTGATCTTTAAGTTTGTTTTTATTTTATTTTTAATTATTTTGAGACCTTTGCATGACAGCCTTAATCAGAGCCGTTTCAGCAAAGGTTGAATTTTTAAAAAATAAAATGATGCTTTTTTAGTGATTTTGTCTTC
>NZ_JBEONP010000039.1:0-48249 GCF_040544435.1 Undibacterium sp. GrIS 1.2 | reverse complement strand
ACTTTCATCTTGCCAGAAATGGCCGCTCCTTTCTCATCTATTTTGCGCTTCTCGCAATAAAATTACTCTCCGGTGTTTCGTTTTGCAAGAACCTCGATCCCTAAAAGATTAGTGTTCATGGAGCCTAACGCATTAATTAGCACCCCAAACTCGTTACGTGAACGGCTGCTGATTTGTCCAGTCAGATCTCCTTGCGCGACCCTCTCGGCGATCTTAATTGCCTGGCGCAACGGTGATGTGATGCCGCGAATCAGCAAGAATATCGTTGCGGCACCGATCAGCACCGAAACGATCAACACGCCAATCATCAGATAGCTGGTATTTCTGATGTCGGTGGCAACAGTCTCACTGTCGCCAGCGACGCGGTTGGCTAAAAGGTCTGTGAGTGCGCGCAGATCGACGTCCGAAGTTCGGAGAACAGGATTAATAGATTTGATCAGGAGTAGCTCCGCGTCGTCCCACTTCTCTTGCTGAATTGCAGCGTTAGCAGCCGCAATGCTTACAGTGCCGAGTTTTCCACTTTTGTCGAACCAAGTATCAGCCAAGGCCTTTTCGTTAAGATCTGTGATGTCGCTTAGGTAACTACTCCATAAGGTGTTGATTTCCGCAGTCGTGTCGTCGATGATTTTGTAATGTACGGTTAGTGGATGATCGTGCAATTTGGCCCATTCAGTGGCCGGATTGTGCTGTAATGCCTGAAGGATCTGGCTACGATTTATCTCCATCTTGAAACGGATTTTTTCGATCATCGCGACGACTTTTACGTTCCGCAGTGATTTGCCCTGCAAAAGCGTCGACGTGTGCTTCGTGGAATATATCCCGGCCGCGCCGACAATTAGCAGCATCGCGATCAGCATGCCTACAGCCGCGGTGATCAGAGTTTTGATCTTAATGTTATCAAGCATGATTAGTTTCCGTAACGAAATAATTCAAGTGGGAAATTCTATTATCCTCCTTAAGCGAGGAAGCTTCAGAATACAGAAAAACCGTGCGTTAAGACAAGCAGTATTAGTGTAACGGGTTCTGTCGCACTAATGAGGTAAAGTTGAGTTGAAGCATCAAGAGAGTCTAGCCACTGAGTACAGTAAGTTTTGCTTTTCACTCAAAACAAAGGTCTTGGCCTTGCGTTTACCTCCCAGGCGAGGAGTATATATAAAGTGCCTTAATACAACACCGCCAATTAGATATCGTTCGCTATCCTGCACAACGAACACATCGATCAATATTCACATCTTGTTCGCCCATCTCACCATCCCTAATTTCGCCCCTAAAAAAATATTTTTAAAAATAAATGAAATCAAGTGTAAGTAATCGCGCTCTGCTCACGACAGATGCATAAGTTCAGGCAGAGAACAAAACGCAAGACTCTGAGATGGACTTTGTAGTTGAACCAAAGCTGACGTGTTTTACATTTTTAATTGCTGACACTTTTATTCATTCCTATTTTTAATTCAATTTTTTTATATCGGAGAACAACATGAAACAAGCTATCCAAACTGGTGCCCTGATCGCTGCTGCCGCTGCTGCTATGGCTTTCTCTGGCGCGACTTTCGCTGCCTCTACTACAGCAAGTGCTGGTGACATGGTGCATTGTTCAGGCATCAATAGCTGCAAAGGTACTAGCGATTGCAAAACTGCAGAAAACGCATGCAAAGGCCAAAATTCTTGCAAAGGTCACGGCTTTATCGCAACAAGCTCTGCTGATTGCAAAGCTAAAAACGGCAAAGTCATCGATCAAAAGTAATACCCTGAGTGCGCTGTAGTATGTTTTTGGTCACATCGGCCAATCATGCGACGGCGCACTTTATATCTTTAAAAGATGTCTGCCATGATGACGACAATTGCATCGCCGGGTTTTGGACTAGGCTTACGTACCGATCACTACAATGAGATTTTGGCGACGCCGAATAGCTTCTCACAAGCGATAGACTGGTTTGAAATTCTGTCTGAAAACTATATGGTGCCAGGCGGAAAACCGCTCGCCATGTTGGATGCAATACGACGTGATTACCCGATGGTGATGCACGGCGTGTCGATGTCGATAGGCTCCGCGCAAGGCCCTGATGAAGCGTATTTGCGCGACCTGAAAAAACTCATACAGCGGGTACAACCGCTATGGGTGTCGGATCATTTATGCTGGACCGGTGTGCATGGTAAAAATATGCACGACTTGCTGCCCTTGCCGTACACCGAGGAAACTGTCGCACTGGTGGTGCAAAATATCCGTCGCGTACAAGACATATTAGAACGCCCCTTAATTATCGAAAATGTCTCTAGCTACCTGACCTTTGCTAGCGATGCAATGAGCGAGTGGGAATTTTTAAATGCGATTGTCACTGAGGCAGATTGCCTGATGCTATTGGACGTGAATAATATTTACGTCAGCAGCGTCAACCATGGCTTTGATGCATTGGACTATCTGAACGGGATTCCACAAGGACGGGTGCAGCAAATCCATCTTGCAGGTCATCACAATCACGGTAACTACATTGTGGATACCCACGATCATCCTGTCGCTGATCCGGTATGGGATTTATATGCGCACGCACTACGTCGATTTGGACAAGTCGCCAGCATGATAGAGCGCGACGACAATATCCCTCCATTAACGGAGCTGGTGGAAGAGCTAGCTATTGCGCGACGCATCGCCCAACGTGTGAAGACAGAACAAGCAGTAACAAGAGAGCTGCAAATGCGATCCGCGGGGTTGTTGGTATGAGTACGCAAGCATCAACAACATTGGGGATGGAATTGAAATTAGAAACGGCAGGCAAGCTTCCTTTGCTGGAATTGCAGCAAGAATTTCAAGATTTTATTTTGGGACCGCAAGCTGATACTGCTTTCGGTCAACATATTGGCCATTCATCTGGCCGGTCGGACTTTGCTACCGATGCGCGGCTGGCGATTTATTACGATGCTTATCGCCTTCGCTTACGTGAGGCTTTGTCAGACGCGTTCGATAA
The DNA here is from genome assembly GCF_040544435.1 of Undibacterium sp. GrIS 1.2. NCBI lineage: Bacteria > Pseudomonadati > Pseudomonadota > Betaproteobacteria > Burkholderiales > Oxalobacteraceae > Undibacterium > Undibacterium sp. GrIS 1.2. The sequence goes on along the minus strand of NZ_JBEONP010000039.1, from coordinate 45,286 downwards.
AACCCATCGCTATATTGGGGATGACTTATTTCATCAAGCTTGTCATGAATATTGCCAGACACACCCATCGCTGTCGCGTAATTTACGCTGGTACGGCGCAAAATTTCCCACGTTTTTAAAAACTTATTTATCGGATTACCCGATCGCGGCAGAGCTGGCCGAGTTTGAGTGGCTGTTGAGTCTGGCGTTTGATGCGGAAGATCAGCCCGTATTAAGGCTGTCAGACATGGCAACCGTGGCACCGGAAGATTGGGCGCAAATTGGCTTTGTGGGTCAGGCATCGCAACATTTTTTACACGCCCGTTGGAATAGCGTTGCGCTGTGGATGGCGCTGGGAGAGCAAGCTCAGCAAAAGGTTCAGCAGCAAAGCCCACCTGATCCGGTGTATTCAGAAGAAGGCGCTATCTGGCTGATCTGGCGCAAAGATTTGCAAGCGCATTTTCGGTCCATTAGCGCAGCAGAATATACGGCTTTAACCGGACTAAACGAAGGTCAAAGTTTTGCAGAGGTTTGCGCAACCGCCGCCGAAAAAAATCCAGACAGTACGATGCAAATTGCGGGATGGTTGCAGACTTGGTTGAATGAGGATTTGTTATCGGCAGTGCGCTAAATAACGCATCACCAGATCACTTCTGCAAGCATTGCGCCGCGCAAAGAATTACAAACCATCACCTGATCTGCATGGCGTAAGTCGTCCATACGCAATTGCTTTTCGCTGGCCTGCCATTGAGAATCGTCTAACATCACTGCACGCATCACACCGGGTAATACGCCGTCACTCAATGGCGGCGTGAACCACTTGCCATCAATCTGTACAAATAAATTACTACGTCCCCCTTCAGTCAGGTAGCCATACTGGTTGCAAAACAAAGCATCAAATGCGCCTTGCTGTTCAGCAGCTTGCCACGCTTGATCGTATTGCTGACGCTGCGTGGTTTTATGGCGTAAGAATACGTCGCCACTTTGCGTATGCTGTGTTGCTAACACTAACTTGACTGGCTTAGAAGCGTCGGCGAATGCAAGCAAAGGCGCGCTTTGGAGGCTGGTCGTGCCGTCACTCTGCAACGTAAGACGCAGGCGGAATGCGGCTTCTGGAGGCAAATCGGCCTGAAAGCCAAGGATTACCTGGACAATCTTTTCTTCATCATAAGCAAACCCCAGATACTGAGCAGAGTTGCGCAGGCGCTGTAAGTGGCGCGGGAGATGACGGTAACCGTGCTCACGACTGGCATGCATGGTTTCAAACAAGGCGAATTCAGGACGCAGATCGGTTAAGAATTTTGCTTTGAGCTGGCATTCGGCAAACTCTTCCGCGGCCACGCTGTCATACACAATCCCAGCACCGACACCCATCACGGCCTGGCGCACATCAGCTTCTTTTTCCAGCTCCGGCGCTTGCAAAATCAAGGTACGGATCGGTACGGACAAACAAAAATCGCCGACTTCTCGGGCTGCGCTAACGTTGGCGCTATTGCTGGTTTCTGGCGGATCAAACCAGCCGATTGCGCCAGTATATAAACCACGCGGCTCGGTCTCTACTTCACGCACGATTTGCATGGTGCGGTGTTTGGGTGCACCGGTGATAGAGCCACAAGGAAACAACGCCGATAAGATCGCTGCCAGACCCAACTCAGGCTGTAGGGTTGCGGTAATACTCGATGTCATTTGTAATACGCTGGAGAAGCGATTGACCTCAAACAAGGCAGGGACTTTGACTGATCCCGGCACCGCAATCCGCCCCAGATCATTGCGGAGCAAATCCACGATCATCAGATTTTCTGCCCGATTTTTTGGATCAGCCGCCAGTTCTTGCGCCAGCCTAGCGTCAGTCACTGCATCGCCGGTAGCTGCGGCTGTACCCTTCATCGGTCGAGCAAATAATTCACCTGCCTGATGACGCACGAATAATTCCGGTGACAGCGACAAAACAGCTTCGCCATCCGGCAGACAAATCAGCGCGCCATACGGTACCGGCTGGCGCTGGCGCAAACGCCGGTAGAGCGTCAGCGGCGACCCCAACACATCAAAATGCAGGCGATAAGTGTAATTAACTTGATAGGTGTCGCCCGCAGCGATATAGGCGCGTATTTGCGAGATCGCTAGTGTAAATGCGGCCTCGTCTACGCTGGCACGGATGCCGGCAATGCTGGCCGTAGCCTTGTCTGCATCGGCAGGCAGATTGACACTAGCCTGATTTTTTCTCTCCGCATCTGCGAGCCAAATCGCCACTTGTTCACGATTCAGCAAATCGCAACGGGTGAATAACAAGACGCGTGATACCGCGTCCCGGTTAGTGTGCTGAGCGGGATTTGCTACTGCGCTCCAATCGTCAATCGCCTGCAAGCGCGCACCGGTTTCGTAACTAAGTAAAGCCACTGCATGCATGCCCGACTGCAAAGCTTGTTGCGTGCGTTGCCATAAATCTTGCCAAGCCGCTTGAATCGTATTGGCAGCATTCTCGGCGTCACACTGCAAGACTTGGACTAAGCCGGTGTACAAACGCGAACTGGCAAGACCATTTTCGGCATGCGCATCGTCTAACAAGGCAAAACAATCGGGAGTGGTGTTGGGCAAAAAAGACACTATGAGAACCAAAAGTAGAGAATGCGCTGGAGTTTACTCGCAGATACCAAGCATTGCACAGCTAAGCGAGGATTAGCATTACAATAATTACAACTAAATCTAAAGCTAAGTTATTTTAGAGCGAATACTCAGGCAGTATTGGCTGATAATACGGAACAAAATAATGTCAATATCGAGACAAATACTCATGCAAACCGCATTTCTCAGATTGCCTCTAGCAAAAAAGCTATTGCACGATAACTTCATTGCGATCGTGATTGCCTTGTCGTCGGCGCTGGTATTTTTCTTATTGGTGTTTGGTTACATGGCACAAAAGAATTTACGCGCTGCCAGCATGTATAAAGCCAGTACCTTAGCGGCTAATCTGGACGACAGTATGAGCAATACTGATCCAAGACAATCAAATAAGTTAATACTTAACGTCAGTGTTGCACCCGATGTTTTAAGCATCGCTGTGTTTGACAAAAATGGCACACCTAAAATCACATGGAATCGCCTTGAGTATTTTGGTAAAGCAGAAAACCTGGCAGCGATCGTTCCTCCAACATCAAGCAACCATACGCAATCAAGTTTTAAAAGCGATTATTTTGAGGTGACAGTGCCAATCATGAATGGGCTGGAGCTAACTGGTTTTGTGCAAATGCAGATCAGTTTAAGTAGCTTTTACAAAGATCTTGTACTGTATTTTGTCTTGGGTTTCTTGTTATTAGCGATTACTACACTGGCGGGTGTTTACCTGTTAACTCAAAGACAATTGGTGCGTCTGGCGCCTGTTTTTGAACTGTCCCGGATTATTGAAAAAGTCGTTGTATCAGAAGATTATAGTTTGCGTGCACGCCATCATGACAGCAGTGAACTGGGCAGCCTGAGTCAGCACTTTAATAAGCTTATGTCGCACATAGAATCGTGGGAGTCTGATGTGCAAGTCGCTGCCAATCAACGACTGGAAGAAGAACGACGCATCACTATTTTAGATAATCACGATAGCCTTACTAAGCTACCGAATCGTCACTATTTCCATCGTCTGTTAAGTAATAGCGTAGAGCAAGCAGTTGAAACCAAAAAAATGGCTGCACTCGCATTTATCGACATTGATCACTTCAAAGTTTTAAACGATTTACATGGATATGACGCTGGTGATTTAATTCTGGCAACCATGGCAAATCGCCTGTCGGCCGTTTTACGCAATACCGACACATTGTGCCGGGTCGATGGAGATGAATTCGCAGCAATTTTGCCCGATATCGGAACGGTAGAGATGGCGCAGACTTTAGCTGATCGCTTAGTACAAGCAATCAGCGAACCCTTGATTTTGCGTGGAAAAAAATTGACCATTACGGCCAGCGTCGGTGTCGCATGCTGCCCACTGCATGGAAAAGAACAACGCCTTTATTTACACAATACCGATCTGGCGTTAAAAGAAGCCAAATACTCAGGCACCAATACCTGGCGGATTTTTAGCGCAACAACAGCGCAAGCTGATGCGCAGCTTGCTCTCCAGGTAGATATTTAAAACCGGTTTTAGCATAGCGGTGCCAACGCCCCATCACAAAGCTACTCAGCAAATTTGCCCGCATGGCAGCTTCCGTTTCAAGCAGATTGCCTTGACTGCTGGCGATGCGTAATGACTGCTTGAAAGCGAGTTCAATCCGTTCCATAAACTGATTCATGCGGACTTGTAAACGCGGATCTTCATTCACCAAAGCATCGCCAATTAATACCTTGGTCATACCGGGATTGCGCTCAGCAAAATTGAGTAGCATCAGCGCAATTGCCTGCGTTTGAGACAAACCATCTTCTTGCTGTTGACTGATCTGATTGATGAGTCCAAAGACCGAGCTTTCGATAAACTCAATCAAGCCTTCAAACATCTGCGCCTTACTGGCAAAATGCCGGTACAAAGCGGCTTCTGACACTTCGATCTTGGCAGCCAGAGCAGCGGTCGTGATCTTTTCGCCCTTGGGATTTTCTAGCATTGCTGCCAGTGTTTGTAATATCTGTAGCTTGCGCTCGCCGGGTTTGGTGGTTGCCATTTTTATTTATTTTTAGCGTAGACGATGAATATGCTGGGGTAAATCTAATACGGATTTTACTGCGACATCTACACAGGCATAGGATTTTTTAATCTTGTATTGATGCAACGCATCTAGCTCTTTATGACCGGGTTGGCTGGCTTGCAAGTAACGGGTAATCAATGCGGTGCGCATACCGGTCCGCTTGGCTGCGCGTAAATTGCTGACGGTGTCTTCAATCAAAATACAATCTGCTGCACGCACTTTTTGCTTTGCCACTAGTTTACGCAAATATTGCGTTGATGGCTTAGGTCGTAAATGTCCATGTACGCGCATTGCCTCGATTGGTATATGTGCAGCAAAATGCCGGTGCAAACCCAAGTGACGTATCACTTCACGCGAATAGTCGCGCGGCGCATTAGTCAGCAAAATTTTGCGTCCGGGCAAACGACGTAACAGACGCGCCAAACCACGTTCTGCCCTGATCATGGCGGTCAGATTATCAAAGCTATGTGCCGCATGCAAAAAGCTGTCTGCCCGCACGCCATGATGCTTTACCAGACCCAATAAAGTTGCGCCATACCGTTGCCAGTACAAAGCTCTTGCGGCGTTGACAGTTGCGGCATCGGCAGGAGTAACGCCGTCACCCAACAAGTCCGCCATAAAGCGATTCATATTCTGCGTGATCGCAGGGAAAATCGCATGACTGGCGTTATGCAAGGTATTGTCAAGATCGAACAGCCAAAGCGGATCTGAACGTTTTGGCTTCATTATAAGCAACTCGGGTAATCGCTGATTGCGAATGTGATTGGATAAATTGCGATGGACTTAGTAGCGACTAAGTCCATCGCTACTAAGTCTATTTTGACTACATTAGTGACTTCGAATCATGGTACCAAACGCTTGTTCTGTCAGCACTTCCAGCAACAAAGAATGTTCAATCCGGCCATCAATAATATGCACGGTATTGACGCCTGATTTAGCGGCATCCAGAGCGGAAGAAATCTTTGGCAACATACCACCGGAGATGGTGCCATCAGCAAACATTTCATCAATCTCGCGCGCAGATAAATCTGTGACCAAATTACCTTGTTTATCTTGCACGCCAGCGATATTGGTCATCATGATCAACTTTTCAGCCTTCAGGATTTCGGCAATTTTGCCCGCGACTACGTCAGCATTAATATTGTAGGCCTGGCCATCAATACCAAAACCGATAGGTGAAATAATCGGGATAAACGCATCATCCTGCAACGCCTTCACCACCGCCGGATTGATCGCATCAATCTCGCCGACAAAACCGATATCCAGGAATTTGCCCGGATTTTCACGATCTGGCATTTGCATCTTGCGGGCACGGATGAGTCCGCCATCTTTGCCAGTCAAACCAACTGCCTGGCCGCCGTAATGATTAATCAACATCACGATATCTTGTTGCACTTCGCCACCGAGCACCCACTCCACCACTTCCATGGTTTCTTCATCGGTAATCCGCATGCCTTGCACAAACGAACCTTGTTTGCCGATTTTTTTAAGCGCGTTATCAATTTGCGGCCCACCGCCATGGACGACTACCGGATTCATCCCGACCAGCTTGAGCAAAATAACATCGCGGGCAAAACTATGCTTCAGACGCTCTTCTGTCATTGCATTGCCGCCGTATTTAACGACGATCGTTTTACCGTGAAATTTACGGATGTAAGGAAGCGCTTCTGCTAAGATTTCGGCCTTAATCTCTGACGCAACGCCAGCCAATTTATCCGTCGAAGAGATCGCTGTGTCGGTTACACTACTCATAATGAAAATATCCTGTGGTCATTTGGAAGTGTCCTGAATTTTACAGGGAAAAAGTATCATGCAGCCATGCGACCCTACATTTGCACAAGCTAATGATGCCTTGACGTTATCATCGTAGTTATTTGTCAAAATTATCTATTTAAAAAATGACATCACTCCCCGCCCTACATCAACAACTTGAGGTCATGCGACCCGTTTTGTTGCGCTTCGCCCTGTTGCAATTGCGGAATCAGGCATTGGCAGAAGATGCCGTCCAAGAGGCTTTGCTTGCCGTACTGGAAAAACCGGATAGCTTTGCCGGACAATCTTCATTGCGCACCTATGTCACAGGGATTCTTAAATATAAAATTATTGATTGCTTACGAGCCTCGAATAAAGAAGTCTCTTTGCAGGTAGAAGACGGCGAGTCGGAGGCGGATTTGATCGATAGTCTTTTTAAACAAGACGGGCATACGATAGAGCAACCGCGTGCTTGGGGTAACCCGGACGCAACGCTGGAACAAAAGGATTTTTTCCGGGTATTAGAGGTATGCCTTGAAAAACTACCAGCGCAAACAGCACGCGTATTTATGATGCGCGAATGGCTGGACTTAGAAACTGAAGAAATTTGTAAGGAATTGAGCCTGACCACGTCTAATCTATGGGTGCTGCTCTACCGAGCCAGATTACGTTTGCGGGAGTGCCTGGATTTAAACTGGTTTGCCAATAAAATCTGAGCTAAATCTTAAAGCTAAAACTTCAAGTTAGTATTTAAAGTACTAATTCATTTTATATAATTTAGGACTTACGCAACATTGTCCTGGCACAGCTTGGCGAAGAAAATGGTCTTTAGTACGACCAGACTCTGGAAAGCAGCTGAGGCGGTTTTTGCGTAAGTCCTATCCTCTACCTACTTATCATGAGACTACTACTCACCTGCAAACAAGCGCACCAGATGGTCTCGGAAGGTCTGGACCGCGAGCTAAAACTAGGCGAGCGCACGCGTCTGAAAATGCATCTGACCATGTGTGACGCCTGCACTAACTTTAATGGGCAAATGCGATTATTGCGTAAAGCTATGCGCCAGCTACCGATGCAAGATGATAGCTCTGGGCCAGATCGTCCAAAATGAGTACCTGCCCACGCTGCCAAACCAGCTTTACTTGCGCGATGGCAGACAATACTGGCCAAGCTTGCTGGTGTGTTGCACTACCACCGATCCCACTCGCCCAGCTACCAGAAGGTAAATTGGACATGGATGCAAGTTGCTTTTGTCCACAATGTTTGCCCGAGTGGAAAGCCGAGCGGGCAGCGCTACAAAACTTGAGTTCGGCAATTCAGTTACCATAGTGTTTTTGTGGTGTTTGTAAGCGCAGGCAAGACCGCAAATGTCTGTTTGTGCGCCCTTTCTTGGAATCTAGCATGCCATCTGATTTGTCTTCTGAATTAAAACAACTACCGACACCCGTTCCAGTCTCGCAGCGGATACGTGAGCGAATTGTGGCGAGCAAAACGCGCTACCATGCGAACGACAATATTGCTAATTTTATCCAGCCAGGCGAGTTAGAATTATTGCTTGATGAAGTGGAAGAAAAACTCAAAGGCGTATTGCAAAGTTTAGTCATTGATACCGATAGCGACCACAATACGCAAGATACGGGTCGCCGTGTCGCGAAGATGTATCTGAACGAAATCTTCAAGGGACGCTATGTCAATATGCCGGCGGTGACTGAGTTCCCAAATGCATCGCATCTCAACGAGCTGATGATCATTGGCCCGATCACGGTACGCAGCGCTTGCTCGCATCACTTGTGCCCGATTATTGGCAAGGTATGGATCGGCGTCATGCCCAACGAACATTCCAATCTGATCGGTTTGTCCAAATACGCGCGTATCGCAGAATGGATCATGAGCCGCCCCCAAATTCAGGAAGAAGCCGTGGTGCAATTGGCCGATGCCTTGCAAGAAAAAATGCAGCCAGATGGCTTGGCCGTGGTGATGGAAGCAGATCACTTTTGTATGCATTGGCGCGGCGTCAAAGATATGGACGCAAAAATGATCAATAGCGTCATGCACGGATCATTTTTAAAAGATCCTAACTTGCGCAGGGAATTTTTATCGCTGATCAAACGATAGCGTGTTTTTAAATTCGTTTTTAAATTTACTTTACATGTGCGCTGATCAAAAAACCAGTTCGACCACTTGTATGCCACTTATGGCAAGCTAACTTTATTCAAAGAGATCATCATGCTAGTCCGACTTTTGTACGCCAGCCGTGCCGTTGATCAACAGATGTCCAACATGATATTAGGCATCATGCAGCAATCGCGTACACAAAATCCACAAAATGGCATTACCGGTATTTTGTGTCACAGCGACAGTGTGTTTATGCAAGTGTTGGAAGGTGGGCGCGAGGCTGTGAATACGCTCTACGCGCACATACTGCGCGATCCGCGCCACACGGATGTGACTCTGCTGCATTACGAAGAAATCAACGAGCGGCGCTATTCTGGCTGGACTATGGGACAAGCCAACTTGGGCAAAATCAACCCGTCGATTTTATTGAAATACTCAGCCCTGCCAGAACTCAATCCGCATCTGATGTCCGGCAAAAACTCTTTGGCTTTGATCGATGATTTAATGGCGACAGCAGCCATTGTAGGCCGCACCTGATTGGAATAAACCCGATTACGGCAAGTGGTCGGGTGCTTGGAGGAGAGCTTACAAACAAGCTTGGAAAAGAATATAGAAGCGCGCTTACTAATCCAGCAATTCCCCCAACGATTCAGCACTTTGTCTGCAACGCATACTTCCCTTACGCCAAACTCATAAATAATATACTCCCATATAGTATATTTAGTTGTCCATAGAATCATTGGACAATACGGCATATTTATCAAAAATAAGGGGGAGTATATTTAACTTAACTCTATTACAAAGTAAATTCGCCAACTTTCTGCGGAACAGGTGCGTCGATTGCAGCGCAAATACAACGGAGTAAATCTGCGCTGTCTGGATTGAGTCGCTCGTTTGGCAAGGCTGCGGCGGCGACCAGCAAACGAATTAAAAATGGCTTAGCCAAAGGCGCTAGCTGATTCAATTTATCCAGCGCTTGCTTCACCTCAAAAAAGTCGGGTGCATTCACCGATACTGTGACCGCCGGACTGGTGTTGATCGGAGCTGTGTTGATCGCAGCTATATTAATCACACACATATCAGTAGCATTTAAGCCCAGGTCGGGCATGCTACTGGCAGCGCGTAAAAATGCGCCTCTGGCATCAAACGCCGCCGTATCTTTGCCGCTGGCGGTGTAGGCGACTAAAGACAGCAACAATGCGGTTTCTTTTTTCAGCGCAGCCAATTGACCAAAACGTACCGGCACGGCACGTCCTGCTAACGGCCCCAATCGGCGATCAAGTACCGTTTGCAAAACAAACTCGGCCTGAGTCATCTTTTGGTCCGCTGCGATCAGCCTAGCAACGATCGTTAACAGACTCGCCCTCTGCTCCACCGACAATAGTTTTAATGCGGGCATTGCCAGATCAAGCAACGGTAAGCGCGCACTGCGCGGCATGGCCTCAATATGTGGCAACAAACTTAGTGCTAAGGCAGATTGCGCTGTGGCGGATTGCTGCAAAATGGTAATTTGTATTGTGTAGGCTTGGGTGTCACCGCGATCTAACAACAAAGTATATACCGCGGCACTAGCGCCCAAAGGATCGCGCAAGGCATCCAGTAACTCACTTGGCATGCGATTTTTTGTTGATGCGTGGTTGCCAAATCCCAGGCCGAGTTGATTACTTACGTTTGATGTTAATGCGTTTGATGTTAATGCGTGGGATGTTGCGGCGTCTGATGTTACTGCGCCTGATGCAATACCTGATTTCGCTGTGCCCGGAGAGTCGATAATTGCCAAGGTAGAACCAGGTACGCTGTTGTTCGTTGCCGCTTGCGCTGCCATAAAATTGCGTGCGCCAAATCCATATACGCCCTCAGGCAAACCGGCACCAGCGTCAACATCAATAATTTCACTGGCATCTAAAAACTCTACATTCCGGCCATACAAACGTTGCAGACGTTCTTTTAACGGCGGATGTGTCGCAAAAAAACCGTCTAGTAAATTAGGTCGGGCTGCGCCCAAAAACATATGAGAAAGCTGTTCTGCATGTGGGCTATCGATACGTGATCCGCATTGGTTGGTGAGCGTTAATCCGCCGATTTTACGTAATGCGCCGCCAATACCTTCAGGGTTACGCGTAAATTGAACTGCGCTGGCGTCGGCTAAAAATTCACGCTGACGGGAGACTGCAGACTTAATCAAACGGCCAAAGAAAATCCCGACATAGCCAATCACAAACAGAGCAACGCCAGTTAGAAAAAAGATCGTTTGCAACGATGGACCTTTTTCATCACGACTACGTGACGACCCGATGCTAGAACCCCAATACATCAGTTGCTGGCCAAAACTGGCAATCATCTGTATCCCAAACAGCATACCGATCAGTTTGATATTCATACGCATGTCGCCATTGAGAATATGGCTGAACTCGTGCCCTATCACTCCCTGTAATTCATCGCGGGTCAAGCGCACCAAAGTGCCTCGCGTGACGGCAACAACTGCCTCATTTTGATGATAGCCCGCGGCAAACGCGTTAATTGCCTCTTCATGATCCATCACATAAACGCGGGGACATGCGATGCCAGAGGCCAGTGCCATTTCTTCCACAATATTGAGCAGACGACGTTCTTGCAAATCCTGCGAAGACGGCATCACTAGACGCCCGCCAGCCAACTGAGCCACGGCATCACCACCGTCGCGCAGACGGAACATTTCTACCAAAGTACCGCCGCCGATGAACAGCAGAGTCAAAAAAGTGTTCAGAATAAAGAAGCCGCGGGGGTAGTGGTGCACGCCAGCAAAGCGCTGGCCGCTGGACCAAATCCAGACCAAAGCAAGGCTAAGATTAACCGCCAGCACGATCGCCACCACCGCCAGAAAAAACAAGAATAAAAGCTTCTTACTTTGGCGGTGTGCCTGGTCTTGTTGCTCGAAAAAATCCATACGGATTTATAGAAAACAGCAGCGGTTAGAAAGAGACTTTAACAGCTTTGCGTTCTTCTGCCGACTCGGTGGCCTGCAAGAGTTCGCCAGCTTTGAAGCCAAACATATTGGCAATAATAGAACCGGGGAATTGCTCGATGGAGGTGTTGTACTGCATCACGCTGTCGTTATAAGCTTGGCGAGAGAAGGCGATTTTATTTTCTGTACCAGTCAATTCTTCTGTCAATTGCATCATGTTCTGGTTGGCTTTTAAGTCAGGGTAGGCTTCTGACAAGGCGAACATTTTTCCTAAAGATGCCGTCAAAGTACCTTCTGCTGCGGCCATCTGCTGCACCGCTGCGGCGTCGGAGGGATCACTTACCGCTTTCGTATTAGCGGTCACTGCCTGATTGCGTGCTGCGATGACGGCTTCCAGCGTTTCGCGCTCATGCTTCATGTAGCCTTTAGCTGTTTCTACCAGGTTTGGGATCAGGTCGTAGCGACGTTTTAGCTGAACATCAATTTGTGCAAACGAATTTTTGAAACGATTACGTAAGCTCACCAGCCGGTTATAAGCACCGACGATCCAGAATGCAAACACAGCAACGACGACTAAAAAAATGATTAACATGGGTTCTCCTGATGGAAAAAAAGGGTTTGAACCAAAGTACAAACCCTGTAGTTGTTATCGCTCGGCGATTAGCTTCGTCTTGGCTTAGTCTTAGCTTGTTATTAGCTTAGTATTGACTACGCGGCTATTTGGATTCAGTCGTACTCTCGGACTTCGTATCTGGCTTCTTAGGTTCAGCGGACAGTTCTTTTAATTCAGTCTCGCTGATGTAATCAAACACTTTGACTACCTTGCGTACGCCACTGACACCGCGCGCGACTTCTCCTGCCAGATTACCTTCGCGCTGTGTGACGCGCCCCATCAAATAAACCGTGCTGGCTTCAGTGACTACTTTAAAAGCACTGGCATATAAATCTTTGGTGTCGACAAAAGAGGCTTTGACCTTAGTCGTGATCAGAGCATCGCTGGAGCGCGAAGAATAGTTGGACAAACCGGCAACTTGCAGCTCGTTTGCAACGGATTGCACGCCTTCTACCGCACGCATTTCTGTCTCCGCCTTGGTTTTAGTGGCCTCATCAGGCACCTCACCGGTCAACAAAGCACGGCGATTAAAACTGTTGACGTTGACATGGGAGGAATCACCCAGCGCTCTGGACAAGCGGATTTCGCCCTTCAGGACAATCGACTTGTCTTCAGTCTGAGCACCAAATGTACGCCTGTCGGTAGCAGCAAAGGTACCGACTACTGCACTGCCTACCATCATTTCTATACAACCCTGCAAACTCATCGCAGTAGCACAACATAAACTGATTACCAGTACCGGTCGAGCGGTCTTGGTCACTAAACTCTTAGTTAGATTCTTAATCATCTGCATCACCTCCGAATAAAGCGGCATCGATGCCGTCACACAAACAATGTATGGTTAATAAATGGACTTCTTGTATTCTGGCTGTCCGGTCATGCGGCACACAAATATGGACATCGGCGTCGCTCAGGATTTTACCGATTTGTCCGCCACCCTTACCTGTAAGCGCAATCACGCGCATATCACGGTCAATTGCAACGTTAATCGCATTAATCACACTAGTAGAATTACCCGATGTGGATAAGGCGAGTAAGACATCGCCTGCCTGACCAAAAGCCTGTACCTGCTTAGAGAACACTTCCTGAAAGCTGTAGTCATTGGCTACAGCGGTCAAAATTGAGGTGTCGGTTGTCAGTGCCAGTGCGGGCAAAGGCAAACGTTCACGCTCAAAGCGCCCAACTAACTCGGCTGCAAAATGCTGGCAATCAGCAGCAGAACCACCGTTGCCACAAGCCAGTATCTTGTTACCGTTAGACAGCGCCGCGAACATTAGTTCGATTGCTTGTTCGATAGGACGAGCCAGAATACTGGCCGCTTGAATTTTGAGTTCGGCACTTTCGTGGAAGTGCGCAAGGATGCGTTGATTTGTCATGGTGGGGCGATTATAAAGCAGGTCAGTGGCAAACTACCCGATGATCACGTTTTTAAGCCAGTTAATCTCTTGATCATCAATAGCCAACAGATCAAAACGGCATGCGGGTTCTGTATGTTGTGTCAGTAAATATACTTGTGCCGCATGTACCATGCGGCGTTGTTTTGCAGGTGTCACGCTGGCAATCGCACCACCAAACTGGGAGGAAGTGCGTTTTCGTACTTCAACAAAAACCAAGGTGGTCTGATCTTGCATGATTAAATCAATTTCACCACCTTTGCACAAAAAACTGCGCTGTACTAATTTTAAACCTGCCTGTTGCAAATACAAAAGTGCCTGCTCTTCGGCAGCGTCACCAGTACGCTGCCGACTGGTTCTCACTGATGCAATCCGTTTTGCTAGCCAACTCTGCTCAGCCATTGTCGTACAATCCTGATTTGATTAATGTAAGTCTGATTGAATCACAATGAATTCGAATGAATACCTATGAATATGTCAGAAGACACATCCGCAAAAACATCTGCAAACACGCCTGAGAATGCGCCTAAAAATCCGTCCGAAAACACGACTGAAGCTTATTCGCTTGCCAACGCGACGATCATGCAAGCAGTAGCCAGCCAGAGTTATCCCGTTTCCACATTATATGTAGTTGCAACGCCCATAGGAAATGTTTGCGATATTTCATTACGGGCTCTGCACTTGCTGGCAATGGCAGATGCGATCGCTTGCGAAGATACACGTAATACCGCGCAACTACTCAATCGCTACGGCATTAATAAGCCCCTGATCTCGGCACATCAACACAATGAACGAGAAGTTGCTGAGAAAATCGTAACGCGCCTGCAAGCAGGTGAGCGCATCGCACTGGTGTCTGATGCCGGTACGCCTGGAGTCTCAGATCCTGGTGCAAAAATCGCTGACGTAGTGCGGCAAGCTGGCCTGCGTGTAATGCCTTTGCCCGGTGCCTCGGCTGCAATTAGCGCATTGTCTGCCAGTGGCTTAATCAACGATCAGTTTTATTTTTTTGGATTCTTACCAGCAAAAGCTGGCCAGCGTGACACGGCTCTGCGCAGCGTGTTGACCATCAACGCGACACTGATTTTTTACGAAGCGCCACATAGAATCATCGATTCAATCACAGCGCTACAAACGGTTTTTCAAGGCGAACGCCAGATCGTATTTGCGCGTGAACTAACCAAATTATTTGAAGAAATTCATCGCTGTAATTTATCGGAGGCGATCAATTGGCTTAGCGCTGATCCGCACAGAGAAAAAGGCGAATACGTTATTTTGCTGGAAGGTGCGCCAAGTAATCTGGAGGATAGCCAGCAAGAGGCACGTCACATTTTGAGTATTTTGCTTGAGGAGTGCTCAGTCAAACAGGCAGCATCGCTTGCTGCAAAAATCACAGGTCAAAAGAAAAATGGCTTATATCAGCTTGCGCTTGAAATGAAACAAGAAGCACCTGATAACGACTGATAACAACTGAGTTGGGAGCTTAGAGTTAAGAGAGTGCGGCAGATTAACGCTGAACCACAATGGGTTTGGCGACACCTAAATCAGCAGTTTGTACAATAGCGCTGGATGCATCTGCGCGGCTGGCAAATGGCCCGCTCACAAGACGATATAAACTTCCTTGCTGGACGATATCAAAACTAGGTAAGCGGCTTTGCGCCTGATCTTTTAACCGGGACATCGTTGCTTCTGCATTGGCGCGTATGGCATATGCGCCAAATTGTATGTAAAACCCTGCTACCGAATTAGTGGCTGTATTCGTAGTCATAGCAGTATCGCCAGCAACATTTTCTGCGCTAGCGGTATTGCGTATACTTCCAATTTTTTCTACTGGCTTACTACTTTGTTGCGCCAATAATTCCTCCATCGATATCTGAGCTGTCTTTGGATCAGCTTGCGGAACGGCAGCAACACTAGGGGTTGTCGTAGCCGCTGAAGTTAAAGCCACCACGGAAGAAGCAATAACAGTATTAGAAATCACCGGACGTTGATTTTTACGATTCTCTGCCATACGTTCTATATCGTCAGGCAGCAAACGCTCAACCTCAAGCTGAGTGCTTCCTTTACCAAGATAATCTAGCTTTAGCGCAGCGGTGTAAGACAAATCGATAATACGGCTAGAGTGGAAAGGGCCGCGATCGTTAATCCGTACAATTACCTGCTTGCCGTTAGAAAGATTGGTCACTCTGGCATAAGAAGGAATCGGCAAAGTAGGATGCGCGGCAGTGATTTTGTACATATCGTACAACTCACCGGATGAGGTTTTTTGATTATGAAATTTTTTACCGTACCAACTGCCAACACCGCGCTGAACAAATGGTGTCGTGCTATCCGTTAATGGCGTATAAGTTTTACCAAATACGACATAAGGTCTATTGCCAGAGCGGGAATAAGCCTCCATGGTAGGAATAGGCTCTACCGTGTTCTCTAACCCCTCCGGCGGATTATCGCCGGGACCATCATCCTTGTAATAGCCACCTTTGCCTGAGTTTGCTTTGGGTAAATATGGCGCGGTATTTGTTGCACTAGTTGCTGGCTTTCCAGCAGTTGCAGCCACTGGACGGGGCTGATCAGTCGACACGGCAGAATGCTTAGGGGCACTGCTACAAGCAGCCAAAAATAATGCGCTAGTAATTGCGAAGAATTGGAATTTGCGACTAATTGATCGTTGTCTCAAGTTTGCACCAGCTTACGATTACGTTGCACACTCATCAAAATACCTGCACCCATACCCAGCGTAACCAATGCCGTACCACCATAACTCATGAAAGGAAGAGGGACGCCAACCACGGGCAAAATACCACTAACCATACCCATATTAACAAAAGCATAGGTGAAAAAAATCATCGTAACCGACCCCGCCATCAAGCGCGTAAATAAACTTGGGGCGTTTGCAGCAATCATTAAGCCACGAATAATTAGTAACAAGTAAAGTACGACTAAAATACTATTTCCGATAAAACCAAATTCTTCAGAAAATACCGCAAAGATGAAATCAGTGGTCCGCTCAGGTATAAATTCAAGATGGGCTTGTGTTCCTTTGGTCCAGCCTTTGCCATTGATGCCACCAGATCCAACAGCGATAGTCGCCTGAATAATATGGAAGCCCTTACCTAGAGGATCTCGACTAGGATCAAGCATGGTCATTACACGATCACGCTGATAGTCATGCAACATATAAGGCCAGATTACAGTGGGGACAACGGCAGCAACAAATACTACGATCGAAATTAGAATTTTCCATGACAGACCAGCCAGAAAAATAACAGCAAACCCTGCAGCGACTACAAGCAAGGCGGTACCAAGATCAGGCTGCTTAGCGATCAATCCAACAGGAACCGCCAAAATCACAATAGCAATTACAAAATCCTGCATACGCAGCGTGCCTTCACGCTTCTGAAAATACCAAGCTAGCATCAATGGGACAGCGATCTTCATCATTTCGGATGGTTGGACGGGAGTGCCGATATTAATCCATCGGCGAGCACCTTTTTTCACCATGCCGAATGTTGCAACAGCAATTAATAAAGCTACGCCAAATGCGTAAATCGGTATGGCAAAACGCATCAGCGTTTGTGGTGGAATATTTGCCATAATCCACATCACTACAAATGAGATCACTATATTCCGAAGCTGATCTTCAACACGTCCCGGAAAATCAATCCCAGCGGAATACAATGTAATGATGCCAATCGACATAATCAAAAAAATGATGATCGACAAAGCTGCATCAAAGACCATGATACGGGACCGGATTGCTCTCCAGTTGAACGCTCTATTGTTCATGATCAATCCTTGTTCCCTTCGGTTTCACCGCCAGGCTTAAGTTCGTTACTCATTTCGGCAGCCGCTTTGATGTCCTCATCAGTGCGATATAAAGCAGGGTCAGCCTTGAGTGCAGGTGTTTTATCTTTATCCTGCGGCCGCTTACCCAGCAAATAATAGTCAAGTGCTTTACGCACTATCGGCGCGGCAGCGGCAGAGCCCATACCGCCATTCTCGACAATAATTGCTATCGCAATCTTAGGATGATCAGCAGGTGCAAATGCGATATATAAAGAGTGATCTTTATGGCGTTCTGCAACACGCTTCGCATCATATTTCTCACCTTTTCTTAAGCCGACTACTTGTGCAGTTCCTGTTTTACCACCAGATGCATAGCCGGCATTAAGGAATGATGCACTTGAGGTACCTTCCCGTGTCACGCCAACCATCGCCTGTTTTACAAAATCGATATTTTCTTGCTTCAATGAGATCCGAAAACTTTCTTTTGGCACAGTCAAAGTACGGTCATGGGTTTGTGGGTCTTCTATAATTTTAACTAAATGGGGTTTCATCACTACCCCGTTATTCGCAAGCGTAGCAACTGCATGTGCCATCTGCAAAGGTGTAAAAGTATTTTGTCCCTGGCCAATTCCAAGCGAAATAGTGTCACCTAATACCCAGCGCTGCTGCGCTGGCTTTTTAAAGGCGCTACGTTTCCATGCGGTAGAAGGTAACAAGCCTTTTCTTTCATGCTCAAGATCAATACCTGTAATTTGGCCAAAACCAAAAGGCATCATAAAATCATGCATTGTGTCAACGCCCAGATCGTTGGCAAGCATGTAGTAATAAGTGTCACAAGATTGAACGATGGACCGATACATATCCACCATGCCATGACCACCAACTTTGTCATCATTGAAGCGGTGATTACCAAAAACAAAATAACCCGGATCAGCGATCGCCTGTGTCGTCGTACGTTTCCCTAACTCAAGCGCAGCTAGTGCCATAAACGGCTTATAGGTAGAACCAGGAGGATAAGCTCCGGTCAAAGGCCGGTTAAGCAAGGGCTTATCTTCAGACGTGTTGAGCTCATTCCAGCTTTGCTGATCTATACCTTCAACAAATAGATTGGGGTCGTAAGTTGGCTTGGAAACGAAAGCAAGCACATCACCGGTGGCTGGTTCAATCGCGACCAGAGCACCGCGTCTATCACCAAATGCGTCTTCGATGACTTTTTGCAGTTCTATGTCTACCGAAAGAATTAGGTTTTTACCAGAAGTGGGTGCGGTGCGAGAGAGCGTACGCACTGCACGGCCACCGGCTGATACTTCGACCTCCTCAAAACCCGTAGTGCCATGGAGAAGTTTCTCGTAACTTTTCTCCAGACCTTCTTTACCGATATAGCTAGTGCCGTTGTAATTAGCGTCATCTTCACTATCATCAATTATTTCTGCATCTTTTTGACTGATGCGTCCAATGTAACCAATCACATGTGATGCGACATCTCCAAGCGGATATTGTCTGAATAATCGGGCTTGGATATCAACCCCGGGAAAACGAAACCGTTGTGCAGTGAACCGAGCGACTTCCTCGTCAGTTAACTTGGTTCTGATTGGCAGACTCTCAAAACTTTTTGACTCTTCGATTAACTTACGAAATTGCTTACGATGCTTTGGTTGAATATCAATAAGTAGTGCTAACTCATCAATCACAACGTCTAAATCAGCAGTGATTTTTGATGGAGTTATTTCTAAAGTATATGCAGAAAAATTTCGCGCCAAAACTGCGCCGTTTCGATCTAAGATCAATCCACGATTAGGCACTACCGGAACGATAGAGATACGGTTTTCGTCAGCCTGTAAAGCGTACTGGTCATGCTTTACAATTTGCAACCAGACAAAGCGGGAGATCAACAAAATAAAGCAAACAAAAACAAAAACGCCTATAAAAAATAAGCGCATTCTGAAAAGATAAAGTTCGCGTTCGGTATTCTTGAGTTCGGTCATATCTACTCTGTCAAGCTCAAGTGGCTAGATCAAATGGGGCGGGTATCGTCTTTATCAATTGCACGACGCTGAGGTGCGAGCAACAACCATGTCACGACTGGCCAAAGCAAGGTTGTGATAAAGCTTTCGGAAAAATACAAAATCCCGGGAAATTGTCCGCTCGGAGCAACCATTAAGCGTATCGCAATCTGTACCGCTTGCACCATCAGAAATAAAGGTAGCACGTGCAATGATTGCGTCAATGGATTAAACCACAGCACGCGCCTGTGAATGGTTATTGCAAAGTAAGATAATAAAGTGTACGCCAGCGCATTTTCACCAAGGTAAATTGCGTCATGTACATCCATCAATAATCCCATCGTAAATGCAACGCCAATGCCCACTTTGCGAGGTTGATGGATACTCCAGAATACCAACACTAAAGCAACAAAATCGGGAACACCAATCCAATTACCCCAAGGAAGAAAATTCAAGAAAAAAGCACATACCAGACTAACAGCTATGAAAGTCGAACTAACAGGCAGCAAAATGTAATGTGGGCTATTCATTTTGCGATCTCCTTAACGACTTCTTTTCCATTGTCTTTGCCGGAATTTTTACTGGAATCCTTTGCAGGCGTCACAAGTGGCGCTGGAATAACGGTATCAACTGATTTTTGCGGCATCATGGATTGTGTATCCGGCGGAGCCTCTCTGGCAGCATCTCGAGTTACTTTGCGATTTAATTTTTCTTTTTTTACGCGGATATCTTCGGTGTCGGGGCGCGGCAAATTATTAGACGATACTAGCAAGATCAGCAATTGCTTATTTCTATCAATACCTGCTGAGGGTGTACAAAGAATATTCTCAAACTGAGTTGTTGCTTTGTTCTCCACCTTAACTACCTTAGCCACTGCCAAACCAGCGGGATATACGCCATCAATACCTGATGTTACCAACACATCTCCGTTGTGAACATCTGCGTTAGACGTCATCCGCATATCCAGGTAGCCCGATTGACCTCGTCCATACACGACGCTACGCAGTCCGTTACGGAGAATTTCGACTGGAATCGCCTGGTTTTTATCGGTCAACAATGTCACCTCTGACGTCAAAGGAAAAACCCGTGTGACCTGACCCACAACACCTAGATCATCAATCACTGGCTGACTGAGAGCGACACCATTTTGGCTTCCACGATCCAGAATAATTTTACGAGTAGTACTATCGCGAGCATCGTAAATAATCTCGCCCAGAACGGATTTCACCGTTAATTTTTCACGTGCATCCAGCATTTTCCGTAAATGCATATTTTCAGCTGATAGCTGGCCATTTTGTTGCAGTGCCTCGGCATTGGAAATTTGCTGACGCTTCAGCTGAACGTTTTCTTTTTCTAGAACGCTGGTAGATGTGAGGTAGGCAGAAACCTTCGTTGCGGCATCGCGCGGAACCACAGCAAGCATTTGGATGGGATACAAAACCGTTCCCAACATCTGCCTAGCAAAGATTAATGTATTTAGACGAGAATCGACGACTAGCAAAAAAATCGCCAAAATCGCGAAGAACACCACTTTGGCGCGGGCAGAAGCGCCTTGTTTGAAAAGTGGTGGTGGACTGTATTGCATAAATTAGATAAAAGTTCGGACTAAAACTCGTCGATAAAATGTCGACATCAAGCAAGGAGCAAATTGCACCTAGTCTCGCACCACTTAGGGAAATTATTCGTAAGAGAAAATAGATCCCAGCTTATCCATGCGCTCTAACGCCATTCCTGAGCCACGCACTACGCAAGTGAGTGGATCTTCGGCGACAATGACGGGCAAGCCCGTTTCTTCCATCAGCAAACGATCCAAGTCACGAAGCAATGCACCACCGCCTGTCAGCATCATGCCCTTTTCAGCAATATCAGCACCCAATTCTGGCGGAGTTTGTTCCAGCGCGTTTTTTACAGCGGAGACAATGTTGTTTAAAGGGTCAGTCAGCGCTTCTAAGATTTCGTTACTGGAAATAGTAAATGACCGTGGAATACCTTCTGAAAGATTACGTCCCTTCACTTCCATCTCTTTAACTTCAGAACCGGGGAACGCAGAACCAATTGCCTTCTTGATCGCCTCAGCAGTTTGTTCGCCGATCAACATACCGTAATTGCGACGGATGTAATTGACAATCGCTTCATCGAATTTATCACCACCAACACGCACTGAACCTTTGTACACCATGCCACCTAGAGAAATAATCCCGACTTCAGTAGTACCGCCACCAATATCTACAACCATAGAGCCTGTTGCTTCAGATACAGGCAAACCAGCACCGATCGCCGCAGCCATAGGCTCTTCAATCAAATACACCTGAGAAGCACCTGCACCTAAAGCTGATTCACGAATCGCGCGGCGCTCTACCTGGGTAGAACCGCAAGGCACACAAATGATGATACGTGGAGAAGGCTTAAAAAACTTAGTGTCATGCACCATGCGGATAAACTGCTTGAGCATTTGCTCAGTCACCGTAAAATCAGCAATGACGCCGTCTTTCATCGGGCGAATAGCCTCGATATTGCCAGGTACTTTGCCCAGCATTTGCTTGGCTTCCCGACCGACAGCCTGGATGGTTTTTTTACCGTTAGGACCACCCTCCTGACGAATGGCAACAACGGATGGCTCATCCAATACGATACCTTGGTTACGCACATAAATCAGCGTGTTTGCTGTACCCAGGTCAATTGCCAGGTCATTAGAAAAGTAACTACGAAAAAAACCAAACATGTAAGAATCCTGTATTTTGTGTTGTCGTCATGCGCAGCAGTTCTGCGCGAATTTGTCTAACCGCATCTTGCTTTAAGCTCAGCGTTATACTTATGCCGAATAATAATGATGAACAATGACGAATCACCATAAGCAAAGAAGCCCTCAAAACCCTCGCAAGCGTTTCAATGCAGGCCGAGAAACTCAGCTTTATCGTATTTCGAAGATAAGGCAGGCTTCACAAACGCAATATTGTGCTGCGCAGCAGGTTTTCAGAGCTTCATGAGGTATTAACCCTATATTCTACCTTATAATCTTAGGAATATTAGGCTATCTACCATATCTACTGAAAATGGATTTTTTACCGATGTTGGCAACATTAACCGACATTTAGTCTTGTAAATTTTGCTTTTGTTTCCATTTGCTTCTATCTACAAGAGTTGTTATCACCATCTATTATTACAATTCGATACTTTTATTTACCCATTACGCGCACTACGCGATTTAGCCATGTCACTAGACCTATCCGATGTTAAGCGAATTGCCAGCTTAGCAAAACTCGAACTATCCGAATCAGAAACCGTCAGCACGCTGGACAAACTGAATGGCATTTTTTCGCTGGTTGAGCAACTCAAAGCTGTTGACACCACCGGCATCACGCCACTCAGCCATCCAATCGCGGCGTTAATGCCAGAACTAGGATTGCGCCTGCGAGAAGATATCGTCAGTGAGACCAATCGTCGCGACGACTACCAGGCAGTTGCGCCGGCAACTCAAGACGGACTGTATCTTGTACCTAAGGTCTTAGAGTAGCCGTAGAGCCGTCTTAGAAAAAAATTAGGACTTATTTCGAGAATCATCAGGATATTTCAGAACATGCATAAGCACTCTTTAAAACAATTGTCTGCCATGCTGCACAGCAAGCAGATTTCCGCCACTGAATTGGCGCAGCATTATTTGGGTAGAATTCAGTCTAGTGAGCTGAATGCGTTTTTGCATGTTGATCCAGAATTAACTTTGCAACAAGCCACAGCGGCTGATGTACGTTTAGCCAATGGTGATGCCACTGTACTTACAGGCATTCCGATTGCGCACAAAGATATTTTTGTTACGCGTGGCTGGCGATCTACCGCAGGTTCCAACATGCTGGCAAACTACACTAGTCCATTTGACGCAACAGTAGTAGAACATTTTAATCAAGCTGGTATGGTCACACTAGGCAAACTCAATTGTGACGAATTTGCGATGGGCTCCAGCAATCAAAATTCTGCTTTTGGCGCGGTTAAAAATCCTTGGGATTTACGTGCAGTACCTGGCGGTTCCTCGGGCGGATCAGCCGCTGCGATTGCGGCACGTTTAGCGCCAGCGGCAACAGCAACTGATACTGGCGGATCGATCCGCCAGCCGGCCTCATTTTGTGGTGTAACCGGGATTAAACCAACCTATAGCAGCGTCTCTCGTTACGGCATGATTGCCTTCGCCTCGTCACTAGACCAAGGCGGTCCCATCGCACAAAGTGCTGAAGATTGCGGACTACTACTCAATGTAATGACGAGTTTTGACCCAAAAGATTCAACCAGCTTAGAAAGACCAAAAGAAGACTTCAATCGGGATTTAAACAGAGATTTAAAAGGTTTACGTATCGGTGTGCCGCGTGAATTTTTTAGTGAAGGCTTAGCAAAAGATGTAGAACAAGCCGTCCGAGCTGCACTCGCCGAATATGAGAAATTAGGGGCCGTCTTAGTCGATATTTCCTTACCAAAAACTGAACTGTCGATCCCGGTGTATTACGTTATCGCTCCGGCAGAAGCATCATCGAACTTAAGCCGTTTCGACGGCGTGCGTTACGGCCATCGTGCAGCCAATTACAAAGATCTTAACGACATGTACAAAAAATCGCGTGCCGAAGGTTTTGGGGATGAAGTCAAACGTCGTATCCTGGTTGGTGCTTATGTTTTATCGCACGGATATTACGACGCCTATTATTTGCAGGCACAAAAAATACGGCGCTTAATCGCGCAAGATTTCAAGGCTGCATTTGAGCTATGTGACGTCATCATGGGGCCTGTGGCGCCCACTGTTGCATGGGATTTAGGCGATAAAACAGATGATCCTGTCGCTAATTATCTGGCAGATATTTTTACTTTATCGACCAGTTTGGCAGGCTTGCCTGGCATGTCAATTCCATGTGGTTTTGGACAAGGTGAAAAAAATAGCCTGCGCCCCGTCGGTCTACAAATCATTGGTAATTATTTTAAAGAAGCCCAATTACTGAATGTCGCACACCAATTCCAATTGGCGACTGACTGGCATCAAAAAGCGCCCATATGAAATCAATCCGCTCGCTTCTTGTTCCAACACTTTTGCTCGCGTGCAGTGGCGCTTTCGCGCAGACAGAAAAGCCCACATTATCGGCGGCGACACCAGCAGCAGTGACATCGGCGACTACGGCAAAAGCACAGCAATCGTCTAAGACCGATGTACTGGAAGCTAATTTCTCCTGCGCTTTGGTGCAGCAAGAAACTAATGGTGGTGAACGTTTGGATTACGCTGATCAGGCGCATATCCGCATTGAGGGCAACGTGATTAAAACATTTCAGTGGGAATCCAGTTTGTTCAGAAGTAACCACGGCAATGAATGCAGCATCGATCTCAGTGATGACCCGCAGGCAGAAGTGACTGAGAAGGGCTGGCGAATCAGCTTAAAAGATGCGCGTGCAGCACGCACACGACGTGGATATGATTTTGATCGCGGCTTCAATTGCAGCATTCGGTTAGAACGTGTAGGAAATGATTTGCAAATCAAACCTACATGCCCCGCCTTATGCGGATCAAGGGTGAACTTTACAGCACTGACAGTCAATCTTAAAAGCGGTCAATGTCGCTACGATGAATAAATAAGTTGTAATCAAAGTCGCTTATTAAAATCAAGCCGACCGGTAGTGCAAAAGAAATTAATGCAATTCATGCAAATGAACGAAAAAAGGATTCAACATGCAATGGGAAGTCGTCATCGGTTTTGAGACTCACGCACAGCTCAAAACCCAATCAAAAATTTTTAGTGGCTCTGCCATCCAATTTGGCGCCGAGCCAAATACACAAGCGAGTCCCGTTGATCTGGCATTACCTGGAGTACTGCCGGTAATGAACAAGGCTGCTGTAGAAAAAGCAATACAGTTTGGCTTAGCCGTTGGTGCGGTCATTGCGCCAGAATCTATTTTCGCCCGCAAAAACTACTTCTACCCTGATCTGCCTAAAGGTTACCAAATCAGCCAATTTGAGATCCCTGTAGTACAAGGCGGCAGCGTCACTTGCGTGGTCGAAAAAGACGGAAAATTCGAAGTAAAAGTCATCGAACTCACCCGCGCCCACCTAGAAGAAGACGCCGGAAAATCGCTGCACGAAGACTACCAGGGCATGACAGGGATAGATCTGAATCGCGCTGGTACACCACTATTAGAAATCGTTACCGAACCCTGTATGCGCAGCGCGGCAGAAGCCGTCGCGTACGCCAAAGCCCTGCACTCACTAGTCATGTGGCTGGATATTTGCGATGGCAATATGCAAGAAGGTTCTTTCCGCTGCGATGCCAACGTGTCAGTGCGTCTGGCCGGACAAAAAGAATTCGGCACGCGCGCTGAGATCAAAAATCTCAACTCATTCCGCTTTCTGGAAGAAGCCATCAACATTGAAGTACGCCGCCAGATTGAGTTGATCGAAGACGGTGGCAAGGTCGTACAAGAGACACGTCTCTACGATCCAGATCGCAAAGAAACACGCTCCATGCGCAGCAAAGAAGATTCACAAGATTACCGCTATTTCCCAGATCCCGATTTGCCACCGTTGAAGATCGACGCCGCCTGGATAGAGCGCGTAAGAACAACAATGCCAGAACTCCCCGACGCCATGCGTGCACGCCTCATCCAGCAATACAACATCTCCGAGTACGACGCCATGATCGTCACTCAGTCAAAAGCCACCGCAACCTACTTTGAGGCCGCAATTATGGCCGCAGGTGCTATTGACGCCAACGGCAATCCAGCAGCACAAGCCAAGCAAATCGCAAACTGGATGATGGGCGACGTATCGTCCACCCTGCACCGTGAAAATATCGATATCGGCGCCATTCCCGTCACGGCCAGCCAATTAGCATTGCTGTTGCAACGGATTACCGATGGCACGATATCCAACAAAATCGCCAAAGAAGTTTTTGCAGCCATGTGGCAAGCAGTATCCTCTGACATCAACTTGGCAGATCAGATCATCGACAGCAAAGGTCTTAAACAGATCTCCGATGTAGGCGCACTAGAAAAAATCATAGACGAAGTCATGGCGGCCAATCAACAATCCGTTGATGAATATCGCGCAGGTAAAGAAAAAGCCTTTAACTCACTGGTAGGCCAAGCGATGAAAGCTACCAAAGGCAAAGGCAATCCAGCTCAGGTGAACGAACTATTAAAGAAAAAATTAGCGAGCTAATGGGATGAGCCGTTCAGATAATATGTTGAGGAAATAGTGACCAATTTAAGACAAAAATTTATAGAGTTCTCAGTGAAATCGGGAGTGATTAAGTTTGGCAGCTTTATTACAAAAGCTGGCCGTGAGTCACCTTATTTTTTTAATGCTGGGCTGTTCAGTGATGGGGAAAACCTTGGGAAGTTAGCCAATTTTTATGCAGATACGCTGATCAACTCCGGAATAGAATTTGATATGCTATTTGGCCCTGCATATAAAGGGATTACACTTGCATCCGCCACTGCCGTCGCGCTGGCTGCCAGGGGACGTAATGTATCGTTTGCGTATAACCGCAAAGAAGCAAAAGATCACGGCGAGGGCGGCACCGTCGTCGGCGCCAAACTCGCCGGCAAAATCGTCATCATCGACGACGTTATTTCAGCGGGCACGTCAGTGCGAGAATCAGTTGAATTGATTTATGCAGCGGGCGCAACGCCGTGTGCAGTATTAATAGCGCTTGATCGTATGGAGCGATCCGGAAAAGACGATGCTCTATCTTCACTTTCGGCTGTACAGGAAATTAGTAAATCATATGAGATGCCCGTAGTATCTATCGGTAATTTAGACGATTTATTTGACTACCTGTCCTTAGATAAAGATATTCAAATGATTGAACATAAAGCCGCAGTCTCAGCATATCGTTCAAAATATGGGAGTGCAAACCTAATTTGAGCGAGTGCAAGTAGGGCGTAATTTAGAATCTGAGCAAATATTGCAGGTAAAAAATTCAACCATATCGCTGCAAAACATAAGGGCTGCTTAATTGCAGCCCTTTTCTATTATCGCTTCTCGACAGCACCTCTTAATTCCTCTAGCAGATCCGCATTTTCAACCGACTTTGTTCCTGGCAACAAAGGAACCGGCTTTGTGTTTGAAGTACTTGTTTTGGCTTTTTTACTCGCTTCCGTTTTCCCACTCGGTACTGATAAAGGTAGCGTTGGTGTTTCGGGCTTACTCATAATTACTTCCGAAGAATCTAAAGAGTCTTTATCAGTCAAAGATTCTTTGCTACCTAACTTCCCCTGAAGCTGTCCCTCACTGTGCTCAACTGGCACATCATCAGACATCATCTCTTTTCGAGTTGGCTCAACCACAGATTGATTGATAGTGTCTTGCGTCTTAACCGGGACAATATCCGTTGCAGAATCGTTGGGAGATGGTGTGCGTTTCAATGCACGCAGATCAGTCCTCTCCTTCAAATCTTTAGCCCAATCACCCAAAGAACTCTGAAAAGCGTTACTAATGGATTCCGCCTCAAAATCATCATTAATAATGTAAGGAGTAATTAGAATAATAAGTTCTCTTTTATTTTTGCTGGAAGTTTCTGATTTGAATAAGCTACCAATACCTGGGATATCCTTAAGTAAAGGAACTCCCGAATCACTGGAGGAATTGTCATTCGAAATAAGACCGGCCAACATGACTGTACTACCATCTCTCAAAGTCAATTTAGTATCCACTTTACGCGTGCTAATCGTTGGCGAAGGGAGCCCGCCGGAAACCCCTTGTTTGACATTACTCACTTCCTGAGAAACATCCAAGTCAATTCTATTGCCAGAATTGATGACGGGCCTGACTTTCAAAATCATACCGGTTGTACGATAGTTTACAGTTTGAGTAGTTGTAGTCCCCGAAAGAAATCCTGGCGTAACCGTTTGGCTAGCCAAAACTGGAACTTCATCGGCAACTTGAATCGTCGCAGTTTCACCGTTACGCGCCATCAATTTAGGACTGGATAAAATTTGACCACCCGATGCATATACCAATGCGGATACATCTGCTCTTAACAATCCTGCAGAATTCAAAAAACTAAAAACTAACCCCCCCCCCCCCGCAGAAGCTGAAGTAACAGTTCCTCGAGGGCTACTTGTAGTTGAGTTTCCTGTTGCTGCATCATTGCGAAAATTCCAGTTTACCCCAAGAGTATTTATACTTCCGGCTGATACGTCAGCGACCATCACGTCGATTAGTGCGGACTTCGTTGGTTTGTCCAGCTCTGCCAGCAATGCCATCCATTGCCGATATTGATCAGGGCCACCGCCTTGAATAATCAAACTATTTGTTGCGTTATTAACAACTATTTTTGATGCTCCACGAGAAGACGTCGGCGATTGTGTCGATGTAGTTGGTGCGGCAGTAGATCCAATTGGCGCGATTGTACTGCTGCTGCCTCCGCCAATCAATTCGGATAAAGTTTTCGCCAGTGCCTGCGCATCCGCATATTTGACAGGGTAGGTAAAAAATGCTCCCCCAGCCTGATTGTCGGACGGCTTATCTAAGTCTTTAGCCCACTGGAGAGTATGGTTTAAAATCACTTCTGACGACGAAAAAATAATGACACTATTAATTGGTGCAATAGGCAAAATAAGAATTGGCGTTCCAGCTCCTAATGAAGTACTGGCTGAATAACCTTCTGCAGATAATACCTCCACTAAACGTTTACCGAATTCCTCTGCGGTCCAAAAGACAGGGCTAATTCTTTTAGTACGCAAACCTCGCATAATTGGCTGATCGAAAACCTGTATCACTTCCATTGCGGCGGAGATATCTTCTGGCTGGCCACTTAATAACAATGCGTTTCTAGGTAAATCGTCTTGAGCCTGAATTTTATTACCAAACATCGTACGTAATAAGCTACTAAAGTCACTAACTCTAACTGCATCCAACTCTACATAGTGAAAAATAGGTCGCAAGCTAGGAGGAGTATCAGGCTGCGCTCGACCACGGCGGATAGCGGGAGAATAGCTATTAGATGCGGTGTCAGGCACGAGTCGAATAACTCCACCGAAATCCTGAACAGCAATACCGTAACTTTTCAATAGCATTCTGGCAAGATCTGCCATTTGACTATGCGATTGTGGTCTAGGGGTGTGAAAGGTTATCAAGTCAGTTCTTGCAGCTACTGCACCATCCATCGAATAATTTACTTTGAGAACACTTCCATATACAGCTTGAATGAATGTCGGCAAAGGCATCTGATCAAAAGACACTGACAACTCAGACTTCTCACTCGTAGAATCGCCCGATACAACAGCAGTATTTTTACTACTCCCATTTTTTATCGATGGCATTTTAGGGGTATCAGTTTCTGAATATTTACGCTTTATTTGCTCATCCCCTAATAAGGACGCTGAACTTAGTTGTGAGCTGCGTTCAAATTCTATTTTCTTAGGAATATTCAGTTTTGGATCTGCACAGCCAGATAAAAATAACAGCATAGTTATCGCAGAAACTGGGACAAGACGATTCACCAGAATTCTTGTATTAAGTCGGGAAGAAGATTTTTTCATTGCTTACGTAAATTCAGTTTCATAAGTTGGCCATTCAAAGAAATTTTTAATTGGTCTTGGGCGATCTCAACAATCTTGGCACCACCGGGTAATTTCTCACCAATTTTTCTAATCTCTGTCGCAGGTTGATTTTCAAACAAAAGGAGTACACTTTTCTCATTCCCCACAGAGGTCACGCCAACTATTCTCCAGCGAGGCGGCGTCAAGGCTTCCTTCCTTGGAGGTAGTGGCTGCCGAACCGTAACTTCCCAAACACGGAGCTCACCCGGATCTACGCTCCCTTTTGACGCATCTTCGGCACTCAGAATTTCGTCCTTTTTCACTTTTTCTGGAGGAGCTGCTGGCACTATAAAAGCAGGATCTGACAGCGCTTGTTTTCGTTCATTCTCACTCCGCATTTGGGTCAAAGAATCAAATAAAACATACCGACCTAATAAAGCACCGACAACTGCACACCCAATTATAGAAATGATAGCGACCCACTGTTGGCTAGAAAATTTCTTTGTATTTAACATAAGCATTTCAGATCAGAGTGCCTTCGATATAGATTGAATGTCTGTTTTATCTTTAATAAGCGTAGTATCAACACGCCAATAGCAGCGAATAGCAATTTCCATCTGTGCTCCGCGAACTATTGCTCGTTCGATAACAGTAAATCGCTGCGTCTCCTCCAGAGAATGCAATAGTTTGGTAAATGCCAGCGGGTCAAACCGACCTGTCACCGTCAACTTGATCATCTGAACGCCAGAAGGTAACATATCAAGCTTATTTTTATCGTCATTAGATTGATAAGGTTGTTTTGCTCCATACGCTCCGGCAGATAGGCCAGTTTTATCGCCGTTCTCAGCATCGGTAGCCGTCACTACAAGATTAGCAACTCTCGCATCCTTAGCTAAATCACGAATATCACTCAGTAATCTCGCTTTAGCAAAAGTAGGCGACTTTTCAGAGGGTAAAAATTCGACCCAAGCTTTTTGCACTTTTTGCACATCTTGCAAATTCTCACGCCATCGATTGTTCTTCAACAGACCTTCTTGGCGACCCAATAATTGATTCTGACTTTCTAACTGTTTTTGTTGTATCACAATTACGTCATACAACTCAGCAAGCCCATAAGCAACAAGTATCAACATCACTATGCCAACCAACTGCCAAAAACGTTCACTAGTTTTCATTTCACTCCCCCTTTTCTCGTTTGCCGCTTCTATTTATCGAGGGAGATTGATCAGCTTTGAGCGGCTCAACTGGTTTTTGTATTTGCCCCAAAACCAGCAGATCACCAGATGATTTCCCAAAGCGTTGCATCTTCGCAGATATTCTGACGACTTTTACATCGCTATCCGGCAACAACCGTATATTGCGTAATTTGGGCAGCGACTCCATATCTTGTATCAACGAAACAATGTTTAACTCCGTATTAATCGGCACGAGCATTAATCGCAACTCCCCATCGAGATACTCGAATTCACGCAAAGCAGCTTCTTGTTGCTGCAGAACAGGCTGCAAACTTTTCAGCATGTCCTGAATTCCATCCTGATTGCGTAGTGCCGCTAATTTATCAATCCATTGTTGTTGTAACATTGCTTTATTGCGAGCGTCGTTCAAAGGATCAACACGTACCGACAATGTGACGATTTTTTCTTCGATCTTCTTTTGCAAAGCCTGTAAAGACCACCACTGTATGAATAAATACGCGGCAAATCCCGCCAAAAGCCCCCCGGCGAGTACCAGTAGCATATCAACACGAAAATCTTTGACGATATGCCACCATTGGGCACCTAGGACATTGCGACCCCATGGCTCTGCAAGTCGCGCCGAATCAACGACAGGCAACACTTCAACGGGCGTAACATATGCCGGCATTTTTTCCGGCCAGCTTACAAGTTGAGTGCGATCGCCCGCTCCGGCAGCAGAGGTAGGACGCCACTCATCCCATTCCTTAACAGTAATTCTGTCTGGCCACCAGGCACTGTCTATCAAGATACCCTGGTGCCATAACTGCGCCTCAATGCCTTCTTTGCATTGATAAACAACTGCGCCATCTTTACGTTTTGGAAAACACACACTTTCTGGAACAAGTTGAAGAGAAGCGAAGTCCAGCCCGCTTTTAGTACAAAATTCCCGAACATGCCTATTTTCCCAAAACCAAAGATGCACCCAATCTCCTGAGCGGCAGGCATAAACACCACAATCTGCAAAAGGAACCAATCGACTTAAATGCAATTGCACAAGCGCCGCTGTTTTGTGACTAGGCACGCCTTTAGCTTTCAATGAAGTTGTAACACACCAGGCACGCGGCATTATCCATAATGGTTTAATCCAACTCGACTGCATAAAGGGCTTCTCTCTGGCAGCATCGTTTTTGGACGAGCTGGAAGATTCGGCGAAGTCAGAAAGGTAGTATCGGTTGCGTAATTGCATTCTTGTCCGTATCAGAAATTTGGTCGATTTTTGGCCATTCGGCACGACCAGTCGGCATAATAACCGAAGCCAATGGTATTCGGCGAGGTGAAGATATCTCCCAAGGAGCACCTTCAGAGTTGGACCGCAATTTTAATTCATAACGGAGAACCCATGACATACCAGGCATAGAATGAGTAACTCGCAAAGTTCGTGCGGGATACCTTCCGTCAGGCAAACCTAAAAAGTTATTTGCCTGATTGCTTTGTTGCAGAGCGTTGATCGTAGTCGATTCGCCGACTGCGCGCTCCTTATCAACAGTAGCTACTTGTTCAGGTGTCAGTCCATACGCTGCAAGAGTCTTAGCTGTTGCAGTACCTGGATTAAAATTACTATCCCCCCAAACAGTGACATCTTCAAAACAGTGGCGCTCATCCCATATTAGGTGTAATTTTTGCCAACCATAGACGCTCCATATCTCTGGCTCAGCCAATAACGGTGCACCACGCGGCGGTGGTAAGCTAGCCATAGAGTATTCAAAATCCTTGGCACCATTTAATCTCTTCAATTTACCTGGCTCAGAATAGTCCTCTAACGCATCCATCAACGCGTCTGTTTGAGACTCATCGGCACCACAGCTAACCAGTAGCCTTGACAATAGATTCCGTTTTGGACGATTTAAATTTAATAATCCTCGTACATCTTGAAATTGTATAGTGCTATTATCCGCAGCAGCATACCCTCTGCTGTCAACACGCAAATATTGCCCAGACCAGCCAAAGCCACCTTCTGTCGCTTTGCTAGTCGAGAGCCAATACAACGCATCGCTGCGACTAGATAAAAATGCCTGCTCGGCGTCAGCGCGCTGTTTTAGCTTAGCTTGACGCTCCGCCAGTATCTGATTGGATTGACTAATCATAGCTGCCAATATGGTGAGTCCAGCCAACAACCACAACACGGCAGCTAATGCAAACCCATTCTTATTTTTGGTAGCAATAACATGAAACACCCTAATCACTTCACATCTACCCCGAGCAATTTACCCATTTCATTTTTTGTATTTGGCTCAACCTTACGCAGTCCATCATAAACAGCAATTGTCTGCAACAATCGGTCACCCGAAGTAGCTCGCACAATAATCCCGCGAGGCATGTCATCAATCACTTTTCCTAGTGGAGGCCAAATTGATGAGGTGGTTCCGTCTAGCATTAGATACTCCAGTTGAATGGGCATATCCCAAGTACCAATAACCACCGGTTGCGCGTCACCTACGATAACAAGCAAATCAGTTTTGCCCTGTTTAGCAGGGCTTAATTTCGTCTTAAATTGTTGCAGATTACCCCAATCATTTTTCGGCATAGATAAAGAATAAGCCTCAAAGCCATTGCTATCGCCTTGGAATGGTTTCTCTACATTCTCAGGCAATACAAGATTGCCGACTAGGTCATTAAGTGAGTTAATACGTATCCATTGGGACTGAAATTGGCCATTGACGGTTTCAGCAATGCGCACCACTTGCGCAACTTGAAAAAATGCCCCAGACATAATCACGACGACAAACCCTAAGATCACTAGACTGACTAGCAACTCAATCAAGGTTAGCCCATCTTGTTTCAGACTAGGAATCGCTTTGCTAAACGCAGGATCACACTCGTCCAAATAGGCATGTTTCAGACTTAACATATCAAAATGGCGTCGCTGCTGCTGGCTGGCGAACCTGCTTATATCCAACCAGTCTCAATGGGAACTCAAACCATGTACGGCCTGTTTTGTCGCGTACTTTCACTTGAACTTTGTACATACTCATTTGATATAGGCCCAAACCGCCGGAAGGTGACACGGCATCTCTTACCTCCGCAACGGGCTCACTGCGCCATTCCATATTAAAAGAATCGAATACCTGCTTACCGTCTGGAGCTAACGCAGGATTTTGTATAGAAAGAAAATCAATCGCCTGTATTTTTGCCAGAGATTCTTTTTCCTGCAATTGAAAGCGGTTGAGCTGCCCCATCGTCTGCCCAAGCCAACTAAATAAAACGACTGAACCTATGGTCAATATAGCTAGTGCTGCGATCATCTCCAACAGACTAAAGCCAAACTGCTTTCCATTGAGTGATCGCGATTGAATGAGGCTCACTTTGTTTTGGGACATCGCCGGCATAAATGCATTCATGATCTAATAATACTAACGTCACAACTGACGGGCTCAATATTCAATTTCACCTTGCGTGCTTGCGGATCTATAAGTTCAATAATTCCACCCTCACATATCCCGCTATGAAAAAAAACTACGGGTTTTCCATTCGCAATAGACCAGCCGTCCGGCAAACTAAGCGCGGCAGTACCGTCGCCCAATTTACTCATCCAATTTACTTTACTTAGTTTTACCGTTTCGGACAACAATGCTGCTCGAGATGCCAGCCGTTGAAACTGTATCGATATCTCAGTCAATTGTGCACGCTCGGAAACAGAATCAAACCACCTTTGCATAGCAGGTACTGCTACGCCAGCCATGATAGCAGTCAGCGTTAGGACTGCCATCATTTCGATCAGAGTAAAGCCACGCGCAATCTCCCGCTTGGCAACAAGGTGTTGACAATCAGGGCCAACCTGATGTCGAAGAGATAAAATCGTCACAAAAAGTACTCTGCTAAAATGCAAACATTAAATCCAATTAATTATCTCGCTGGGGTGCCGAGGCCAATATCTGCATTCAGTCCCTCTCCGCCTGCTTTACCGTCAGCACCAAACGAATACACGGAATACGGTTTGTTATCAATGCCCGGAACTTTGTATTGATATGGATTACTCCATGGATCAAGAGGAATTGCTCCCTCAATATAAGGCCCCTTCCATAACGGTTGCAGGTTTGGATCTAAGGGAGGTGTTAAGAGCCATTGGAGCCCTTGTTCTGGAGGAGGCACTTGTCCTACGTCGAGTCGCATAATGTTTAATGCACTCTCCAGCATTTTGATTTGTGTTTGCGCAGTTTGCACCTTAGAAGAATCTACTTTTCCGAAGATACGCGGCCCAACCAAACCAGCTAA
This sequence comes from Undibacterium sp. GrIS 1.2, assembly GCF_040544435.1. Classification (NCBI taxonomy): domain Bacteria; kingdom Pseudomonadati; phylum Pseudomonadota; class Betaproteobacteria; order Burkholderiales; family Oxalobacteraceae; genus Undibacterium; species Undibacterium sp. GrIS 1.2. The sequence continues at coordinate 10,089 of NZ_JBEONP010000039.1, read as the reverse complement.
CAAACCAATGATCACCATCACCACCAACATCTCCAGCAAGGTAAAACCTGCCGATTGTCTAGTTTTACTTTGCTTCCATAATTTTCTACACATAACACCCTTTCAAAACAGAACTTTATAACATTTATCTGTGATATTTACTCTCACACAGGAGAGAAAACGACGACATTAAATTCGCAGTCTACGCACAACTTCCAGTCGCATTTCGTTCCAACAAGGACGACCAAGCTTCAGCACAATATTTGGTCATCTCATATGTCCTCTCGGACAAACTTGAAAATGAGAAGAGCCTAGTCGGTGCGCGCAAAGAGCTTTCACACTCGGCTGTGTGTCATCAGGACAAGTAACATCTAAACTGGCTTTTTGCCCAGGCTCGATGTCTTTTCAATACGAGACAGTAATTTCTACACCAATCCTGTTTAAATAACATTTGTCAAACTAGTAATCGCCAACATAACAGAAATCATAATACCGCCCAGCACAACTGAGACTAGTAATATGGTTATTGGTTCGAGCAAAATTAAAAATTGCCTCATCTGTTGCTGACTATGCAAACGATGCATGTTTGCTAGGGAAGCCGTCGTCTTCCCCAATGCGCCCGACCGCTCACCAACTCGCACGAGATTTACGCCGGTAGCGTCAATAAACTGATGTAGTTGCAGCGACTCTGCAAGAGTCTTACCACCTCGGACGTCACCTAGAATTAACGACGCCTTCTGTCGCCACACATCACCACGCAAAGCATTTTGTGCATGCGCCAGTGCCTCCAATATCGAAACATGATTTTGTAATAACACGCTAAACATCGAACTCCAGCGAGCCATTTCAGTATGCATGATCCAGCTACCAATAACGGGCAGTCCAGCAGCCCAATTCCAAAGATTTTGCTGTATCTTTTCTTGACGGACTAACAGATAACCTCCGATGCCAGCCCCGACGACTATCGCCGCCAACAGCAACTTATTTTTTGTCAACCACATGCCTGTCGCCAACACCCAAACAGACAAAAGCGGAATATCTGCTTTCGGATTACTTAAAATATTTGCAAACTTCGGCACAACAAATACAAACACCAAGAGCGTCGCCAAAAAACCGCTAATAACCAACACCATGGGATAGATTAACGCGTTACGCGCTTCACGCTGGAAATTCTGCTCAAGCTCTAACTGCTCAGCTGCGGATCGCAGAGAGCCTGCCAACTTACCCGTGGACTCTCCTGCCTTACAAAGCTCAATAACATAGTTGGGTAACCGTAAATCAGCCTCAATCAGCGCTCTGGAGAAAGCTACACCCCCACGTAGCTGGGCATAAATTTTAGTGAAGGCAACCCCCAGCGGAGAATCGACGTAGCCCCGAGCTACGTTCTCCACAGCATCCGCAAGTGTCACACCAGCATCCAGCAGCGTAGCCAACTCTTGCAATACAACCAATAATGCGTCTCTTCCAGCTCGCTTTGGCTGAGATAATCGTATCGACTTGGGAATAGCCGCTTGCTGCATCTCAAATACCATTAAGCCGCGCCGCTGCAGTTGCGACATTGCCTCGGCCTCTGTTTCAACAGTAAGAACACCCTTAACGATACCGCCTTGAGGTTCAGTTGCTTGATAACGATATTCAGGCATAGTGACTTTAACAATTCAAGAAAATGACATACCTATCAAAAGTATTTAACTGGCAAACCAACTGTTTGCACACGCAAAGCGACTGCGTCCGACGTAGGCACAAATTTGACAATATATGACTTTAAAAAATATCGAATTGTATTTCATTAAGCGAGTGAGTAATAGCCACAAGGAGTAAATTGCTTAGGATTGTATCCAGCAAAAGATCAGACCGACCCTCATCCGGCGAAACGCACCTATTGCATTGCAGTAATACGAACCTCACGATCAATGACCATTTAGGCAAGAATCCATTTCCAAAAAGCAGAAATCAATGATTTAAACCATCATATGTACCCATGTAACAACAACCATTCGCACAAATTTTAAGAATCACGTGCACTAACCGCCACCTCAGCATACTATAGAATTGTCGATCTTACAGATATGACCTATAGGGGAGGAAATGTTGCCTAAAATTAGGTTTTAAATTTATTTGCGCAGAGTAACTTGCTGTAATTGTAAAAACATGATCTAATCCGACTCGGCTAGTCATATGAGTACTCGTATGACAAGTATTTGTATTAAACGTACGTTGTACATTTTATTTAAGTAACAACTAAATGTCTTTTCTAGAGAGGCTATTCAAATGAATCAAAAAAAACTAAGTATCCTGGCAGCTAGCCTAGTGGCAGCCTTTGCTGCTAACGTAGCTTCTGCAGGTAACGTTGCATCTTCCAACCCGCAAATCGCACGTGAAGTTATTACAGCGAATACACAAGACGTTAAAGCACCAGAAGCGTCATATGCATTCCAAGGTGACTTGAACACAGCTTCCCAGATCCAGACAATGCAAGTGCAATTGATCTTGACTGGTGGCGGTCAATGGGATCCAGCAGCCGTAACTGCCGGTTCTATTAGAGTTTTTAAGGCCGACGGCCTGACTGAAATATTACCAACTGGCGCGCCGGTGTTACCTTCTGTTAGCGCAGACGGTTCTACTTTGTTTGTAACTTTGACTTTTCCACAAGATGGCCAGGTTTACAAAACACCAGTTGTGTCATTCAACCGTACTGGTACACAATCGAGCTTGAATAACTTGTTCTCCGTGGTAGGCTCAGTAGTAGCATGCGACAAGAATTCGACTCAATTGCCATTCAAAGTCAAGCATTTTACGGGCGTTGCTCCAGGCAGCACGACTCTAGCAGTGAATGGTATCAACGGTGCGTTTGAAGATGAAAGTGCTCGTGCCGGTTCCAACAACAATAACGTGTTGATGAGCTTCCCAACGAATATTACTGTAGCGGTAACGTCTACCGCTGGTCCAGCTAAAGTTGATCCAGCTGCAGGTAACACTAAATTTACTACTGGTGTAGCCGGCGGCACTAGCGCAACATTGATCACTCCAACCTTGTTGAATCTAGGTAACGCCACTTTGAAACAACAAGCTAACGGCTACGATAGCGGCTTGACCAAGCCATATATCTTAGCTGATGCTGTCACAGCTCCTGCAGGTGTTAAAGGCGTTACAACTGCAGTTGGCGTTACGGGTGCAGTTGAAGTTAAATCTTTCGACGTGACTGTCAGTGCGCCTAAAGGCTTCGTAGCTGGCGGCAATGCTTATTTGTCATCCTCAGCGACGTGCGCAGGTACCATTAACGTTGCAAACCCAGCTGTTTATAGCACTGACCGCACTACCGCAACATTGTCATTGGCAAGTACAGAGGTAAATGCAGCATTCGGAGCAACAGGTACTAACCCGGTGTATGTTTGCTACGACGTTTCAGCGGCAACAGCAGCTATTCCTACATCGACTTTTTCTGCTACTGCAGTGTTGACAAAAGCTCCAGGCGCGTTGCCGTTTCCTGAGCAAAACAACTCATGCAATGGTCCACTGTTCCCATTAAGCGGTGGCGTAAAGATTGATGTACGTAACTACGCAACACCATCCACTGGCGGTAACTGGACTAGCGTTATTCGTCTGATCAACCCAAGCGAAGTGAACACAGCAGTTGTGTATGCTCAATTAATACACGCTGACGGTACATATGGTAACTGGGGTACATTGGGTTCATTGGCTCCACGCGCTGTATCCAATATGACAGCAACTGCAATCAACGCATTGTTAACTAACGTACCAGTATCCGTAACACCAGGCGCAGCTCAACCAGTAGCTAATCCTAACGGTGCTGGTGATCGTCTGCGTATTACAGCTGAGGGTGTAGGCTCCCTGCGCGTACAAAACTACCTGTACAACCCAGATAGCAAGAACTTCATCGAAGCGTCCTCTACCCAAGGCGTTGACTTTGATGGCACAACTGATCGTGCACCAGCTCTTGAAGGTCAATACCAAGATCAAGATGCACAAACTGGCCTGAAAAAATAATCTTTCTAGTTAGTTAAAAAAGGGAGGCGAAAGCCTCCCTTTTTTGTTTCTGTGATTATTATTCACAGATAAGGATAATTCGAGAGATCTTAGTAGTGGCAAGGTATACAATATCGTAAGTTAATTTCACTACGTTGTTCAAGCTCTTACAAAAGGCGAAATGTTTATGTTTTATTTGACCCGCATTTCCAACCAAGACATTCACCATATTTATAGAATATTCGCTGTTACACTTATAGCACTATCATTCGCAACAACGACTCAAGCACAAATTAGCGTTGGCGGTGTACCAGGCACATCATTAGAGAGCCTCATGCCGGATCTATTGAAAGCGGATAGTGTCGAAAAAGTATTGGCCATTTTCAAACCACCTGTAAGTAAAACTCAACTAGTAAAATCCGATTATTTATTGCTAGACAATCCCGCTATAGCTCCCGCAGGTCAAATTCCACTTCACCTAATGAGTGAATTGCCGGGCACAGAATTTTTTTTACTTTTAAATGCGACTACAGCTAAAGGTGAATCTGCCGTGTTAGCAGCACAGGAAATCCCGAATATGGGTAAGGCTGATATTCGCGTCACAATAAAACTGGCGAAAAGTAGCGAGTTGCTGTTAGTGGTACGAGCGGGGGGTAAATGGTATAGCGTTACAAATGATATAAAAATTGCAACTAAATAGCTCCTTTGGGCTTTAACCCTCAATAAATAAATTTGATCTGGTAATGAGTACCTTTATCTCCTTTGAACAATTTCTAGAAACCAATGCGATCGTTCCTCCAGAGACGCTGAATAATGCGCGCTTGCTTCAACGGGAACAATTCACCCCGCTACCAGCGCTGCTGGTACGGATGGGAGCATTGTCAGAAGATGTTCTTTATAAGCAAATGGCCCTGCATAGCGGCATGCCACTGGTAAACGATGATGACTTACATCATGCACAAATCACCTTTCAACCGACGATCAATCAATGGGGTCTGCTGTCTCACTGGTGCCAGGCTCAGGGTATGATTCTCTGGCAACAAGAAGATTCCAACGTTACACAATGCGCAGCAAAAGAAGCAATCAGCGCCAACGTACAAGAAGTACTACGACTTAAGTCGCCGCCAGATATTGTCTTACAGTACTCGTTGATACGCCCGTCCACCTTTGAAGCATTTTATGCTGCGCTGGAACGACGCGAACCAAAGATGGCAGCAACCGGCGACGTCATACATTTGCGCGAGCTAGCAGAAGAAGGGCCAATCATTGAGCTAGTAAACACGGTGTTGTCCCAGGCGGTAACACGCCGTGCCTCAGACATTCACGTTGAGCCAGGTGAATACGAGTTTGCGGTTCGCTTGCGGGTAGACGGTGTAATGCAAGAACTGAGCCGTATGCCACTGGATAAATTTGATGCGACGGTATGCCGCATCAAAATTTTGTCTCAGCTGGATATTGCAGAGCGTCGATTACCACAAGATGGTCGCATGACAGCGCGCGTTAATAGCGAAGTTTTTGACGTCCGTGTATCGGTACTGCCGGGTGCAATGGGTGAGTCTGTAGTAATGCGTTTGTTACGCCAAGACCGCAAACCCTACCATCTTGAAGATCTAGGCATGATGCCAGATCACGCAGCATTGTTTAAGCGCTGGATCCAGATGCCGAACGGTATCGTATTGGTTACCGGACCGACCGGCTCAGGAAAAACCACGACACTGTATACCGCCCTAGATATCGGTAATGATGGACTCAACAAGATTATTACTGTAGAAGATCCGGTCGAATATCGGTTAAAAGATATTACTCAGATTCAGGTCAATGCTGATATTGGATTTACCTTCGCCGCTGCTTTGCGCTCCATTTTACGACATGATCCAGACGTAGTGTTGATTGGTGAAATTCGCGATCAGGAAACTGCCGCAATCGCCGTGCAATCAGCATTAACAGGCCATTTAGTATTCTCAACTTTGCATACCAATAGTGCTGCAGGTGCAGTTACCCGTCTAGTCGATATGGGAATTGAAGCATTTTTGTTAGGATCGAGCCTTAAAGGTGTCATGGCTCAGCGCCTGGTCCGCTGCCTGTGCGAACATTGTTCGCAGCCAACAGAGGTAAGTCAGGAAACCCATCGAGTTTTACTGGAAGGTGTGAAGCATTGGAGCGACGAGCTTGTCAGGAAACCTCAATTACGTCGTCCCGTAGGATGTCGTAATTGTAATCAGACCGGTTTCAGCGGTCGCGTAGCGATCTATGAACTGTTCGAGGTCGACGCTACTTTGCAACATCAAATTCTGACAGGCGCGAGTGAAGCAGATATCGTTCGTTACTTACGCTTAAGCAATGTCCGCTCGCTGCGCGACGATGGCATACTTAAGGTGTGGCAGGGCATTACAACCGTTGATGAGGTACTAAGTCTTGCGGGAGCGTAAAAATTCTTTCATTAGATTTTTACACCAAATTATTTTATGAACTACTTATGCTTGGCGCAACTCTTATCTTGATAAGACAAGAAGGGGGGCTAATGTTAAAACATGGTGTTGATCACGTTTTAATTCGAGAAAATCAAATTTTTGCGTATGGCTGGGGTTTTGTGCCAGGACTAAACATACGTAAAGTTGTGCTTGTCTTGCACTTCGATAGAATAAAGGCAAATATTGAGCTTGACGCTAATTATGGTCAACGTAGGGATGACGTTCGTAAAAAATACCACGTCATACCGGAAGCAAGTGATGCTGGATTTTTATTACTAGCAGAGACAGGTGAGCAAAAAATTTCAAGCATAGAGCTACGTTGGGAATTATCGGATAACAGCATCCTCACGACACCAGTTCATTTCACTCAGCGTCAGGAGCATGAAAACGCTCTTAGCAAGGTAGCTCACTATGCTGTTTTAGCAAAAAAATCTCTGCTATTGCTGAAAAACTCAGGCCCTAAAGCGGTAGTTAATAAGATTTTACGTTACAACTCGGGTAAACCAAAAGCGCTAGACTCAGTAATTTGGAAAAAACTCATTCATCAACTTAAATCACGCCCCTGTGCTGTAGTGATTGATCATGATATGGGAGGCGGTGCTAATATATATCGCCAGAGACATATTGCTGAGCGGCTCGCTTCTGATGAGAATGTTTTGATGCTAGGCTTTCATATCGCTAGCTTGCAATACTTTGTTGAGTTCTTTGACGGTAGATCACCAATACGTTATTCGATTACATCTATAGAAGCGTTTGTCTATTTGCTAGGGCATGCCAAAATACACCATATCCTTTATAACTGTGCTGTATCGTTCAGACAGCCACTTAGCGTAGTCAAGATGTTAGTCACTCTAAGAAAGCATATGCATTGTGAATTACAGGTTGTTGTACACGATTACTTTGCCATTTGCCCTAGCCATTTTTTGATTAATGATAAAGGCACGTTTTGTGATGTTCCAGGCATTAACGAATGTCAGCGTTGCATTAACGAGCATACTGACGGATTCGTCTCTGTCAGCAACATCAGAGACATACGCCAATGGCGTCTCGCCTGGTCGGCATTGCTTATCGCTTCAGATGAAGTAAGATTATTCTCCGAAGCGTCCAAACGCCTGTTACAACGGGCATATCCTGACGTTCCTCAAAATAATTGGCGAGTACAACCGCATGCACTTCATACATCAGTTAAAAGAATCTCTATATCTCATTCAAAGGAACTGCATATTGGTGTAGTGGGTATGATAGGTAAGCATAAAGGTGCTGAAATCGTCAACGGATTGGCACGTGAAATCCAAAAACGACATTCAAATATAAAAATAACTATTATCGGCGCGATAGAGGCGAGAGTTCCCAGCCATATTGTTGATATCACGGGTCCATATCATCCAAAAGAACTTAGTCGCATCGTTCAAGAATCGGGAGCAAACGTATTTTTGTTACCCTCAATTTGGGCAGAAACCTTCTCGTACGTCTCACATGAATTGGTCGATATGGGTGTTCCATTTGCTTGCTTTAACTTTGGTGCTCCCGCAGACCTAGCCAAAGCGTACGAGAACGGATTGGTCCTGAGCTCGATGCAACCCGCTACAATACTGGATGAACTACAATGTTTTTGGCGGCAAATAGCCTTAAAAAAGAAAGAAGTTATATGGTTGAGCGCGTTAGCATGAAAAAAATACACGTTTTTACCAGTGCTGCATGTAATTACATTCCGAAAGTTCGAGTATTAATAGAATCCATTAAACAATGGCATCCAGAATGGGTCGTTCACTTGGCATTGTCCGATCAACTTCCACCTGAAATAGATTTGTCCAAAGAGCCTTTTGATGAAATTCATCCGGCAGATAGTTTGGGTATACCTGATTTTATGGGTTGGTCTTTTTGTCATAATATTGTCGAACTTTCGACAGCGATCAAACCATTTATGCTAAAAACCCTGTTGGATCGTGACGACTGTGCCGGCGTAATTTATCTCGATCCGGATACTGTGCTGTTTTCCCGGCTAGATGAGGTTATAACAGCGCTTGAAAACTGTAATCTAGCATTGACTCCACATCAGCTGAAGCCTGAGTCTTCTGTCGCATCAGTGATGGACAATGAAATTTGTAGCCTGAAACACGGCATTTATAATTTAGGTTTTTTTGCTGTTAATGTAACCGAAATTGGCAAGACTTTTGCAGCATGGTGGGCTGAACGTTTATATTATTTTTGTCGAGCGGATATTCCAAACGGCTTATTTACAGATCAACGCTGGGTTGATCTGGCACCTGCGTTCTTTGAAGGGGTGTGTATTTTACGATCACCAAGACTCAACGTCGCCCCATGGAATCTCACAACACGCAAACTAACCGGCAAAGTACCAGATCAAGTATTGGTTAACGGAGAGTCATTAGGCTTTTATCACTTCACAGGCTTTGACAGTGGAGCACACATGACCATGTCAAAAAAGAACGCAACAGGAAATCAAACAGTTACCGATCTGGTTAATTGGTATAGCACAGTAACAGAGAATTTAAGTACTGATCCGTTGAGCCAGGTTTCGTGGCATTTTGGCAGTTTTGCCAATGGAAATAAGATCAGTCCACTGGAACGCATGATCTATCGCGAACGCATAGATCTACAAAAAAAGTTTCCAAATCCTTATTTAACTGGTCAAGATAGTTTTAAGGCCTGGATAGAATCCAATGGCAAATCAGAATACCCAAAACTGTTTGATAGGACTACCGAGGCATTAGAAATAGTCCGACTACATAAAATACTCACGCCAGGTTTTCAGGCTGGGAGAAGTCAGTCTCAATTGAGTTTAGGATTATTGACAGCACATCTCTTGCAAGCATTATTGAATGCCGATCATCGTAGAAGAATAAGTAAACGGACTTGGGAAATTTTAAGCAACGAAGGAATGGCTGGAGTGATAAAACGCATATCTAAGTGATGATCCCGATATAGGACGTCGGCGTTAGTTTTGCGGCGATTGCCTGGTAAAGGGATGGAATTAGTATAAGAATTAGCACGAACAAAAATTTTGTTACTCTATTTTTTTCAAGTGCAATAGAGCCTGTAAATAAATTTGTGTAAATGTCCGCGGTCTATTAACCTCAAACGAGGAACTTACCGATAGACATTGTAATGGACTGAGAGAAACGCAAAGCGTTGACAAAAGAGCTTGCCAAGAACATTAAAACTGAAGCCAATTGTCATCAACAATCATGTCGAAAAAGTAAATATTAAATTCTCCGGCCAGAAAAGCAGAGCCTGTAAGAAATTCTGTGTAAATGCCACGGAACAACTTAGTGGTCGTATTGTTGAATACGGTCACCAAACTCAATCATAAATCGATTCAGCGCCATACGCCAATTCTGAATGGGCATCGTCCATTTTTTTGATGCCTGTGCAATCGCAAGGTAGACGACTTTGAGTGCTGAGTCGTCACTTGGAAATAGCTTGCGACGTTTTGTAGCCGAGCGGATGACGCTATTCAATGATTCGATAGCATTCGTCGTATAGATCGCTTTGCGTATCTCTGGCGGATATTCAAACAGTATGCGCAGATTGACGGTAATCCCCCCATTTTTAATGCGGCCGATAAGTAGAGGCTAAGCGGCAAGTGCTAGCTTTTGTTTCGGGGTAATGCCGCCGATCCCAGTATTGG
>NZ_JBEONP010000038.1:0-49446 GCF_040544435.1 Undibacterium sp. GrIS 1.2 | reverse complement strand
GAAAATTAAGCCAGCTCTCCTGAATCACACCTTTGAACGAAAATCGATAAAAATCACGAAATCTGCTCGCTATCTGGGGTTTATGGAGGGCTTACTAGAGATCATCTGGCGGCCAGAGTTACGCGGTATTGACCGAGTCTGGGTTGTATGTATGGGACGAGAAATATCGTAAAGCACTTTTTCTACAACAGTTGAAGCAAGAATTTTTAAATATCGTAATTGAAGAAATAAAGCTATGAAACACCTGTTAGACCATGAAGCCGAAGAGTTTCAATACAATCCGAATCACTTGTTCGATACTTTGATTAAACAATTGCATTTAAAAAATGATGCTGCCTTATCGCAAGAGTTAGGCGTGTCGGCACCGATTATTAGCAAAATTCGTCATCGACGCCTGCCTGTGGGATCATCACTACTAATCCGCATGCATGAAGTCAGCGGATTGAGTATCAAGGAACTACGATGTCTCATGGGAGATACGCATAAGAAATTTTGGATTGGTCATCAACGAACGATGCTCAAGTAGTTGCTCTTTTGTTCAAAGGTGCAATAGCTAAAAGCAGATGCGATATTTTCGGCGGAGGCCGCTGGTTACTCGTATTCAGTATCTCGGAGTAACCGCTAGAAATAGGATGCATTTTCAGCGAATTAGCGCATTTAATTTTTCATATTAACGTCATAATTTTCTATATCAAATCGGTGTTTTTCGAGTTCGACAATGAGATCCTGCAAACATGCGGCTTCATTTTTAGGACCGCTTATGTTTCAAGCTCTGCCTCACAAACTGTGTCACTACTAACTTAACTTCTTCCCACATGAAATTCATTGCCATAGCGCTTACTCTAGTTACAGCAAATATCTTCGCAGCACCGCTGCCAGAATGCGATCTCTCTGGCGCTACAGCAGTACAGAATTTTCAGTCCAGTCCTCAGCTCATAGGGCAACCTGAATTTATCCGTAAACTAACCAACACATCTGTAAGAACAATATCCAAGAAAATTGTCGCCAAGGGCGACGCAATATTGGTTTCCGACCTTGAATTGATTCAGAGAGATGTTTCGTTAAGTACGCAGCAACCATTCAAGTACTCAGCAAATTTGCTCGCTGTCAGCTTCTCATATAACCCCACATCTGCGCAAACGGCGCTCTATCGGTTCAAAGCCAATAGTGGCGATATCTACCATGTCCTTATGTATAAACAAGATGCTGTTTTTGTTCGCGAAGACGGGATGCTATGCGACAGAGTTGTGCGGTATTCGTCAGATAGCTCTTCGATCGTTGCTTACACCTATCAAACCTATCCTGAGGATGTCAAATTTACCTTTGGCAAGGCTGACCATAGCTGGGGTGTTGGGAGTTTGAGAATCATCTATAACGGCGTGACTTCGGGCTCTATACAATTTCAAGAAGTTTGGATTCAAGACGGAAAGATTCTAAGTACGACGGCTCACCAGCTTGACCAGTTCACAAAGGATGTAAGAATCGCCGGTTTTCCGATCCGCGTCGATAGTGTCACCGGTGACTCTGCCGCCATATCACTTGATGCCGCAGATGAGCTTTCTGTTTCGCTTGGGGACGCGAGGTTAATTTCACGCTATCTGAAAAAGTGATGTCCAATGATCTTTACACCAGTTTGCAAATTCATTGCTATCAAATTAGCTTCCATGATTAAAATGAATCATCACCGATTGTTTTGGCTTGCTGCGCCACATAGCAATCATCAATGCATCCAGAATAATATCGGTTGTCATCCTCGGTTTCATTGACCGTCCTACGACTGCGCGTGAATAAAGATCAATAATGACAGCAAGATAGAGCTAGCCTTCGTGTGTCCTAATATAGGTAATGTCTGTTACCCAGGCAGTGTTAGACTGGTCGATATTGAGTCGGCATAACTCCTGTTAATTGGGATGCGGACAAAAACTTGGACTGATTTATGCCATTAATCCGAGACTCTCGCGGTATTCGATAGGACTGAGAGAACCTAGGAAGATTTTAATCCGATTTTCGTTGTACCAGCGGATGTAGGAGTCGAGCGCCTCAATGAACTGCTCAATGGTCGTAGTCCGCCAGTCCCGATGATAGAACATTTCCGTTTTCAGCCTCCCGAAGAAGCCTTCACATGCCGCATTATCGGGCGAACACCCTTTGCGCGACATTGAGCGAATCAGCTTCGCATTGCCGATACGCGATAGCCACCCAGGCCAGCGATAGTGGGCGCCGCAATCAGAGTGGACGACGGGCCTGTCGTTTCTAATGGCAACCGTCTCTACGGCCGCATCCAACATCGTATTGACAAGCTCTGCGTCCGGACGCGTGCCGATTGACCAACTGATGATCAGACCGTCGAAACAATCGATCATCGGCGATAGATACACTTTGCCGGCCGGGATTTGGAACTCCGTGATGTCGGTGAGCAAAAATTCAGCATCTAATAGCATGCCACTAAGAGAAAATTTACTTATGGTAATAATATAAATGATTTATTAACCTACAAACAAGAGCATGATGTAAATACAAAACGACTAGTATTCTTTGGTTATGCTATTCAATTTTTCATACACCACAGCGTTGTAGTTTGGCAACAGAAAAGACGCTTATACTTTTGTTGGTATTTTTCATGGTACTTCATCACTAATTTTTATCTAAACTTAATGGCAGCAACGATTTTAAGGCACCATAGGATTCCTGTCGGTGCACCATTCGAACCAGTTCTTGGTTCAAATTCAACTATCAATTTTGCTTAAATTTGCTTATATCGGCTGGTATGCGCCGATAGTCACTGCTATCAAACCTCATTTTTCTTCTTTAAATCAACGGGTTAAGTTTATTAATAACTTATTACCCAGATATTCGTCATTCTAAGCCGGCAATACAAGTTCGATTTCTATACCGTACACCCTTTTGCTTTTGTCCTGCCGCAACTGATTGTTGTCATTTTTGAATGCTCCGACAGCGGATCACTGTCACGAAATCAAGTGATTTTTTTCATTTGAATATGCCAACTTGCTTACTTGCCTGCATATCTGCCTGTTCTATAGTTTTTATATTATTATCGTAATGAATAATATTGATCAGTAATTAGAAGGAAGCATCATGAAAGTTAGCAGAGAACAGGCCGAGAAAAATCGTGAGCGGGTCGTTGATACTGCCGCCAAACTGTTTCGTGAGCATGGCTATAACGGTATCGGTGTGGCCGATCTGATGAAAGCTGCCGGTCTGACTAATGGCGCGTTCTATGGCAATTTCAACTCAAAAGAAGATTTGATGGTGGAGGCCTGTGCGCGTACTTTTGAGAATTCTGCCAGCTCATGGGCTAGGCTTGCAGCCAAACATCCTGATGCACCGTTCGAGGCAATCACGGCCTCTTATCTATCACCTAAGCATCGTGACAATCCGGGTGCTGGTTGCGCAGTGGTCGCTCTTGGCCCTGAGGTGGCACGACTTTCTTCGGGAGTGCGTGATGCATTGACTGACGGCGTGCGTCAGCAGCTTGATCAACTGACTGTACTGGCAGAAGCAGAGTCATCGCAAGAAAAGCGTGATGCGGTCTTAGTCGCATATGCCAGCATGGTGGGCGCGCTGATGCTGTCACGTGCGGTGAATGAGCCGGGTCTGTCCGATGAGTTTTTACGTGTTGTGCGTCAGGCGCTTAGCCAGTAGCAAGCCTGATATTGTGCAAATTGAGCATATTGAAAGCGACAAAATGCTTTCAATATGCTCTATTAATTTACGCTGCTTTACGCTCGGTTACTTTAGAATCCCGCCGCTTAATCATCATCACCAACAGCGCGGCGAGTAAGCATGCTGCTCCAGCCGTGTACAACGCTGGGTTGTAAGTCAGCATCAATGTTCTGACACGACCCGCGCCATAAGCCGCCACGGCGGCGCCAAGTTGATGTCCCGCAAATATCCAGCCGAACACCATGCCAGCGCGTTCTTTACCGAAAGTGGCGGTGGTCAATCTGACCGTCGGCGGTACTGTTGCGATCCAGTCCATGCCATAAAACATCGCAAATAAGGACAAGCCATACAGCGTGAATTCGGAGTAAGGCAACCAAAACAGGGATAAACCACGCAAACCGTAATACCAGAACAGTAATTTACGGTTGTCATAGCGATCCGACAACCAGCCAGACAAGATGGTACCGACCAGATCAAAAGCACCCATCATGGCCAATACAGAGGCCGCAGGTACCGCCGCCAAGCCAGAGTCACCACATAAAGAAATGAAATGGGTTTGGATCAAGCCATTCGTGCTGAGGCCGCAAATAAAAAAGGTGCCAAACAAGATCCAGAACACTCTCTGACTTGCCGCCTCACGCAAAATTGTAAACGGCATACTAAAACTGAATTTAACAGGCGCCACTGGCGGGATGGCAATCGCCGGATCAGCACCATAGGGTATCAGTCCTACTTCTGAAGGACGATTGCGCATGAAAAAGAAGGCAGCGATTGCTACTACAGCGCAACTAAATGACACCGGTAACACCGCAATGCGCCAGCCTAGATGCTCGGTAAGCCATGCCGCCGCGGGCAAAAATACCAGTTGCCCGGTCGCCGAGCTTGCCGTCAAAAGACCAATCACCAGACCGCGATGGGTTTCAAACCAGCGATTAGATACGATCGCACTCAGCACCAAAGCGGTTAACCCCGATCCTATGCCTATCGTGATGCCCCACAAAGCAACCAGATGCCAAAACGCGGTCATGCGGGTTGATAAGATCAAGCCGGTTGCGATCAAGCTTAGTGCGGTCACCACAATATTACGCAGGCCAAACCGTTCCATCAGAATTGCTGCAAATGGTCCAATCAGACCGAACAAGGCAAAACGAACCGCGAGCGCTGAAGAAATCTGATCAACACTCCAGCCAAACTCTTTGCTCAATGGCTGCATCAGTGCACCGGGCAAGCCAAGCGCAGCCGAAGACGACAGCGCTGTCATAAAGGTAATGATGACGATGATCCAGGCGTAATGAAAACCACGCTTGTCCAGCCATTTAGAAAGTGCTTGGGAAAACATAGACATCCTTGTCAAATTTCAAATCACATGTGGAATGATCCGGCGCTATCAACAAATTAGCTTTGCATGTAGCTTATCATTTCACATCGCACTTCCGGCAGCACATTCTTTCTCATCAGAAGGAACTTCCACTGCTAATATAAATTACAGTCGTAATTTATGCAATAGATGCCGATCATAATCTAAAAATATTTCGTTTGCTTGTAAATCAAAAGAAAGAAGTAAAGGAATCAGTCAGAATTCTCTGACCATTCGCCTTGACCGGGCCAGATGCATTGGGAAATTTGGCTCGAACGGGGAACCAAAATTGTTTAGTCTGCTGATCAATCTGGCAGAAATACCGCGTCGTTCAGGTGGCTAGATGAGCAGAAGCGAACAACAAATGCTGACCGTCTCAAGCATCTTGGCGGGCAATCCCTATTTGCGATTACTAGATAGATTTTCACAAGTGGTGGCGCCAGTGAAAGTGGGCAAAGGCCAACGACGATGTTGACCTAGAGGCGGGAAGGAGCATTGGTTCTGTTATCAAAATAAGATTTTCACTTCCCAGAACTGGCGGGCGATGAGTCCATGCGACCGACATATTTATCGGTGTAATCAGATCTGATTTGCTAGTTCTAAGTTTATTGACGCATAGGCTCACTGGCTAAAGCAGTATTGGGCGCTTCAGGATTGACCGGCGTAGTTTTGGCAGGCGCAGAAACCACTTTTAAAGGCGATATTGGATTTTGTGGTTTTAAACTACTTGATTGCAGATTGGTTAACCTGGCTTTGTGTTTTTCTGATGCCAGCCGCTCTTTATCTGCCTCACTTAACAGCTGATACTGCTTCCATTGTTCGGTCTTTTGCTGTGCTTTAAGAGCCACACTCCGTATGTAATTCTCGCGTGCGATCGTACGCTGCTCTGGTGTGAGCTTGACCCAAGCGCGCATGCGTTCTTGTACGCGAAATTTTTCCTCGGGCTTCATCCCCTCATACCGATTGGCGATTTCCACCCATTTTTTCTTTCTGATGTCATCAATGCCTTTCCACTCGCTCAACAAAGGTGCAAGCGCCTCTTTTTGTTTGGGAGAAAGCGCGGACCAGTCAGGTTGTGTATGCACCGGCAGGCTGACGGGCACAGTTGGTTTAGCCGGATTGATAACAGGAGCTGGATTAAGCTTGTCGTCTGCATGTGCCAGCAATATCGATAAGCACAATCCCATCAAAGCCACTAGCAAGGGGCTGCGCAGATGATGCAATGACATAGGATATCTCCTTGAACCAGATTGATTGGTTAATCACTATCGAACTATCGAACGATTCAACGATCAAAATATTGATGGGTCGAATCGTAATTTGCTGCTAAAAAATTATGCTCTGTGAAGAACTTAAAACAAAGCAAGGTTTAAAACTTTTAAGCATGTAAATAATGTTTACATCGTAAATGGTAGCGGCAACAACTCAAAACCCTCATCCAGAATATCAATACTGTTCAGCAAACCCTGCAAACCATTATTCAAGTCATCAAGACAAGGATCGTCTAGCTGTAAGAGCGCTTCGGGTAGCAAACCTCTGGCAGGTTTTGGGGCCGCCATTAGTAAGCCAGTTCCCGATTCTGTCAAATTCACCACAACGGCTCTTTGATCATTTGGATCGCGTGTCTTAACGATATAGCCACGCTTATCTAATCCATCTAACAAATTGCTGGTAGTGGTTTGATGTATGGCCAATCTTTTCGCCAATTCACCTACGCGCAGACCTGTCGATTCATGTAACTCTTGAATAATCCATAACTGCGCACCGTTTACACCACATTGTTTTTCTATCCAAAGCGAATGCTGTTGTGCTGCACGAATAACAATTCTAAGCTTTTTTAAAATTTCCAGCCTTAGGTTGGCGCTAACTGCCACCTCCGGTTTATGTTTAGCTTTGTCTTTCGCCATCACCTTTTTTAGATCTTTTGCTGCGTTTTTCACGATGTCTTTTTTTTGTTCAATTTTTTTTGTCATTGCAAATCTCCAGCGATTAAAGTGTAACATATCTATATTTGTACAAATGTAATTTGACGAAACTTATTCTGTCATTTTTGAGAAAAATATCGCTCTTCTATTTCACTGCCAACCCAAAGGCGTCACAGGTTCCATTATGCAATTTCCTCGCCTCAGAATGCGCTATCCGGTGCTCTCTTCCAGCCTCATTTTTAGAATTGTGGATATCTGGCATCGCGGCGCCGCCTGGATTTTAGGTCCTTTGCTGGTGGGGACGATGGCCGTCGGCTTGGCATTTGGTGGTGAGCAGGCCAGTAAGTTAAATAATTGGGTACTGACAGCCGCGCCTTATTCTCCATTAATTTTTATGCCCCTAGGTTTTGCGCTGCTGGCATACCTGAGCAGGCGTTTTTTCCCGGGATCGCAGGGAAGCGGTATCCCGCAAACGGTTGCCGCCATTAATACGCTCGATACCGCTAAAAATAACAAGTTACTGTCATTGCGTATCGCTATAGGAAAAATATTGCTGACCTTGGGCGGGTTGACGATAGGCGCGTTGATCGGGCGCGAGGGCCCCACCGTACAAATCGGCGCTTCCATCATGCATATGTTTTATGGACGTGGTCCTTTTCAAAATGCTGAAGCCCGCCGGACGCTGATTTTAGCGGGTGGCGCTGCGGGGATTGCGGCGGCGTTTAATACACCGCTGGCTGGCATTATGTTTGCCATTGAAGAACTGAGTAAACGGCATGCGTTTAGTGCGAACAGCTCGACTTTGATTACCGTGATCGTCTCCGGCCTGATCTCATTATCTTTGCTGGGTAATTACACCTACTTTGGATCGACCGGAGCGGAACTTGATTGGCGCTCGGGTGTTTGGGCGATTTTGGTATGCGGAATAATCGGCGGTGGCGCTGGTGGTCTGTTCAGTCAATTATTGATATCAGTATCGTCACGATTACCGCCACGACTGGCGAATCTGCTCAGAAACCGGGCGCTGTTATTTGCCGCTGTTTGCGGTTTAATCGTTGCCCTGATTGGTATTTACACGAATGGCTTAGTGTTCGGCACAGGCTACCAATCTACCCGCTTAACGTTGGAAGACAGCGGCACATTGCCCTGGTATTTTGGGATAGCAAAATTGATTGCTACCTTGCTCTCATCCGTTTGCGGCATTAGCGGTGGCATCTTCGCGCCCTCACTCGCCGTCGGCGCAGGTATTGGCGATAACATCGCGACACTATTCCCCAATTTGGCAACCCATGGCGCGATCGTATTATTGGTGATGGCGGCCTACTTATCTGGTGTGACTCGCGCACCGGTGACCTCATTCATCATCATGATGGAAATGACGGATAGTCACCAAATGTTGGTGCCGCTGATGTCAGCATCCGTGATTGCCAGCGCAATCTCCAAATTCATCTGCCCGACGCCGCTTTATCACAAACTGGCGGAACGCTTTTTGCCGCTACCAGCACGATTTTTTAAACATGAATAAAACGTTACTGAAGCGAGTTCACTCAGGCTACGTAGTATTACTAATATAGTCAAAATAGTTTTTGGCTGACTTTGAAGACTCTTGTTTTTTTGCTCTGACAGCACAGAGCCAGAAGTAAATATATGTTTTGCCAAAGCACAACACTTAGGAATAAGCTTAGCGCAATACCCGCACAACTTACGCTAAACTACATCATCACTTTTGCCGAGTCATTGCCTTGAAGATCAGATGTATTCCTGTCACTGCCATCCTGATGTATGCCTTTGGGATGTCGCCTATATTTGCCGCGGATAATTCAGTGATGCGTTTAGCCAGTCTGGAGTGGGCGCCTTATGTAGGCTCACGTTTACATCAAGAAGGCTTGACCGCAGGCATCGTTAAAGTCGCGGCACGTCAAATCGGCATGGACGCCAAAATTAGTTATTCTCCCTGGAGTCGTACCGTTTACGCGGGATTAAATGATCCTAATTACGCGGGTTATTTCCCAGCGTTTTACTTAAAAGAGCGCGAAAAAACTTGCTACTTTTCTGGCGTGTTAGGACATAGCGTAGTGGGTTTTGCGCATCTCAAAGAGCGACCATTCCAATGGACTAAGCTCAATGATTTACGCGGTATTAAAATCGGTATTGTGCAAGATTACGCTAATGGAGAAGAGTTTGATGCCATGGTCAAACAACGGGTGCTGGATACCGATGCAGCACCCTCCGATGTCAGCAATCTGCGCAAATTGCTAGCGCATAGAGTCGATGTGATCGTGATCGATAAGTATGTCTTGCATCAGCTGCTGGCGTCGGAACCGAGTTTGCAGGCAGACAAAAACCGGATCGAATATTATCCTCATGAGTTAGCAAAATTTTCTATGCACATCTGTTTTCAGCGCAACGAGCGCGGGCTGGCAATTCAAAAAGCCTTCAATCTTGCGCTGAATAAAATCGATACACAAAAATTAGAAGACAGCTATTTCCAGCAATTGGACGCAGCTCAAAAGTAGATAATGTCGGGAATTTTTCTGCTCTGAATGTGGCTTGGCCAGAAGGCTGTTTTGCCGTTGTTTAGTACAGTCATAAGCCCATTAATCAATATACTCCCCCCAATTTTTATTGGAATTGGTCTAATGGCCAGTAATTAATTGGATAATTAATTATACTAACGGGTAGTATATTATTTTTAGAAATTTAATTCGCAAACAAAACCAATTGCTGCTCCGTCGTTGACGCTTGCTCCGCGCCGCTTAAACGCATACCCAGTCCAAGCAAGCGCACGGGTTGTTGGCCGCGTGCAAATGCGATCTCTAACAAGCTGACAAAACTACTTTCATCCAAGCTGCTGCCACGACATTCTGCGGTAGTCTGGTGAAAATCGGCAAAGCGGATTTTGACGTACAACTTATGTATGTAGTCCTCCGCTTGCACTCGTTTCATCCTCGCTACCAACATCGCAAATAAGGCAGGCAATTCTGTTTGGCAAGCGGCCAGATCGGGTAAATCCTGGGCGTAGGTTTCTTCTACGCTGACCGATTTCCGCTCGCTGTCCGGGCAGACACTACGATGATCAATGCCGCGACAAAGCTGGTACAAGTTATAGCCAAGCTTGCCAAAGTTTTGCTGCAAATCGGGTAAGGACCAGCTACGTAAATCTCGGCAATATTGCACACCCAGACCATGTAATTTGGCAGCCGTGACTTTGCCCACACCAAATAATTTGGCGACCGGTAGCTCCGCCACAAAACTATCTGCGTCTTCTGGCAAGACCACAAACTGACCGTCTGGCTTATTCCAGTCGCTGGCGATTTTGGCGAGAAATTTATTCGCCGCCACACCGGCGGAGGCTGTGATGCCCACCGTGGCTGCAATCCGCGCCCGTATCTCTTGCGCAATCAGGGTCGCACTCCCTTTGTGCTGCGTGCAATCGCTCACATCCAGATACGCTTCATCCAGTGATAAAGGTTCGACCAAGTCGGTGTAGTCACGATAAATTGCCAAAATCGCTTTAGATGCGATACGGTATTTCTCCATCGTTGGTGGCAGCACGATTAAATCAGGGCAGCGCCGTAACGCCAATGAGGTCGGCATCGCTGAGCGCACGCCAAAACGCCGCGCCTCGTAATTGCAAGTCGCCACCACACCGCGCTGATCTGCTCTGCCGCCAACGGCCAGCGGCTTATCGCGCAGATGCGGATCGTCCCGCATTTCTATTGCGGCATAAAAGCAATCACAATCGCAATGGATAATTTTTCGCTGGGCGGTGGACATGATGTTATCGAAGTGATTACTGAAGCTGTTACTGAGATTATTGCTGACAAGCGTTGAGGTATTTTAATCCATTTAAAAGAAAATACTGTATATAAAATCAGTATGTAACATCAGTATATAAAATCAGTATTTGAGTGAGCCTGCTATCAACGTACTCGCATACAAAACAGCGCCTATCTTTGCTCTAAGTCAGCGCTTTAAGTTGCTGTAATTTTAAGCATCTACCATAATTGTTTCAGCGTCCATCCTGTCCATGACAAATTCCGGTATTTGCGTCATGATGTCTGACCGGAGAGCTTTGCCGATCCTGTCTATTTCGTTCAATTAATTTAATCAATTCAAGCTGCGCTGTTAGGCTGGTTTCGCTGATGTAGCTGACCTCGCTAATTTTGCAGTGTTATTTGAGGACTCTCATGAAAAAATTACTCGCATTTTGTTTTGGTCTCAGCCTGTCTTTTGCTACGCTTGGCGTCAGCGCTGCTGCCACTTATCAACCCTATGACGAAACCGCCGATGCGCAGGCCAACATTAACAAAGCTCTGGCAACAGCGCAGGCGACAAATAAAAAAGTGCTGGTGATTTTTGGCGCTAACTGGTGCAAAGATTGTTTAGAACTGGACAAATCGATCAAAGGTCAAAATGCCGCGCTGATCGCCAGTAAATTTGTATTGGTCAAAGTGGATGTAGGTCAGTTTGATAAAAATCTGGAGATCGCAAAACAGTACGAAAATCCGATCAAAAAAGGTATTCCTGCGGCAGTAGTTTTAAAGGCTGACAACAGCCTGGTGTATGCGAGCAAAGGCGGCGAATTGTCGAATGCGCGCAAGATGAGCGACCAAGGCATTTACGATTTTTTTAATCAGGTTTCAAACTAAATCGTATTTGAATTTGTCCGGCAGCTCAAAGACAAATACGTTTTATTGGCGCCTGAAATGACAGCTTAAATGACAGCTTAGTTGGCACCTTAAATGACTGACCGCATTACTTGATTCCTTACTCAACTCACTATGCCCAATCGTCTGGACCCGTTGTCAGAATCAAGCGAGGCCGCCGCCAACGCCACCAGCACATCGTTACAAACCGGTGTACTGGTGAGCGCGAGTTCATTGCGGACTTTGCTGGAGGCAGTGGGCGATAGTTTATGGGATTGGAATTTACTCACCAACGAGGCATTTTTTTCCCGTAGTTATAAACAGATTCTGGGTTATGCCGAACACGAGCTGGGTAATCACATCAATGAGTGGATAGACCGGCTGCATCCCGATGATGCGCAAGAAGCCATGCGTGCGACCAGGTTATATCTGGAGGGTGAAATTCCTCAATACGAACACGAGCATCGCCTGCGATGCCGTGATGGTAACTGGAAGTGGTTACGCTCTCGCGGTACGCTGGTAGAACGTACCATCGATGGCCAGCCGGCACGCATGATCGGTCTGGTCAGCGATATCACCGAGAATCACCGCCTGACTGATCAGCTCAAACAAAGCCATACCTTGTTATCTAACTTTTCGCGGCAGCTGCCTGGTATGTTCTATCAATATCAGCGCTTTCCAGATGGGCGTAGTTGTTATCCTTATGTCAGTGATGCAGTCACGGCTATTTATGGCGTAACTGCGGAACAAATTCGCTATGACGCAAGCATCGTAATTGCCAAAATACATCCCGATGATCTAATGAAAGTGCGAGAGGCTGGGCATATTTCTGCCACTATGCTCACCCCCTGGCATCAAGAATATCGTGTGGTTGGCGTGGTTGAAGAAGAGCGCTGGTACGTCGGCGACGCAACGCCAGAAAAATTAAGCGATGGCAGCATACTCTGGCATGGCTACCTCAATGACATTACCGAGCGCAAACAAGCAGAGCAGCGCGCGCAAAATGCCGAGCTACAAATACGCTTAATTCTGGAGGCGGCGAATCAGGGTTTGTACGATGTGAATGTGCAAACGGGAGAAACCAAATTCAGTATTGAGTACGCCAGGATGCTGGGCTATGAGCCGGAAGAATATGCAGAATTTCAGCAGCTCTGGGGCAACTTCGCTCAGGTCGGCGTACATCCTGAAGATATCTCACAACTCAAGCAAGCCTTGCGTAACCACTTACGCGCACCAGAGCAATTTGATGCGCAAGGTAAAAGTATTCCGCTCACGGATTACCATGCCGAATTCCGGCAAAGAACGAAGTCCGGTGAGTGGAAATGGATCATGTCACGCGGCCGGGTGGTGGAGCGCGATAAGCAGGGTCACGCGTTGCGCATGCAAGGCACGCATATTGATATCACCGAGCAAAAAGTCAGCGAAGAGACTTTGCGCATCAATCAAGAATTACTGCAAGCCAGTAAAGACCGCTACAAACTGCTGGCGCGTGAGTTAGATATTTTGATCAACAACGCCCCTGTTGGCATTATGTTCGTCAGCGACGGTGTGATCATCCTCGCTAATCAGGCGCTGGCAGAACTGTGTAATTTTCCAGATGCACAAGCGATGATCGGCGTTAAAACCAGCTTCTTATATTGCGGTGAAGAGGATTATCAAGCCTTTGGCCAACGCGTCATACCGCAGTTAATCGCGGACGAACGGGTAGAGCTGGAATGGACCGTAAAAAGAATTACCGGGGAAACGTTTTTGGCACGCATAGCAGGGCGCGCCCTACCGGCAGAAAATTATGTGCGCGGTGCTGTCTGGATGCTGGAAGACATCAGCGAACGGCATCGCATTAATAAACTGAAGTCGGAATTTATCTCTGTCGTCAGTCACGAGTTGCGTACACCGCTAACATCCATCCGCGGCTCCTTGGGTTTGCTGGATGCAGGTGTGGCTGGCGTCTTGCCAGCAAAAGCGGCGCAACTGATTAAAATCGCGCATAGCAATAGTTTTCGCCTGATTGGTCTAGTCAACGACATTCTGGATATGGACAAATTGGTGTCCGGTAAAATGCGTTTTAAAGAAGAACCTGTCGATTTGCTTGCGCTCATTAACAGCGCAATAGAAGCCAATGCGGCCTATGCCTTATCGCTTAAAGTCAGCCTGCAATTTAGTACCGCTGTCAGCAGCGCATGGATCTTGGCCGACCATGACCGCCTGATGCAAATTATGGCAAATCTGTTGTCCAATGCCGCCAAATTTTCTCCTGAAGGTGAGGCAGTGCAAATCCGTTTATTGCATCAATCGCTGTCAGACAGTAGCGGTAGCAGTTATAGCTACCGCATCGAAGTAAGCGATCATGGCCCCGGTATACCGAAGGCATTTCAAGCGCATTTGTTTGAACCGTTTACTCAGGCTGATGGTACCGATACGCGGCAACAAGGTGGTACTGGCTTGGGACTTCCCATCACCAAAACTTTAGTAGAAAAAATGCATGGGCGACTGGGATTTACCACTACCGAAGGCAAAGGGAGTAGCTTTTGGGTAGAATTTAAAGCAGTATCGGCGCCAGAGTCTGCCGCAATTTAAATCCAATTTCAGCTTCAATACAGTCGTAGTACAAAACCTCAAAAATATAAAGCAAAGTAATATTAAGCGACACCAAGCAACACCAAGCAACGCCAAGCAACACCAAGAAGTACAAAAATAAAAATCATCCAAAGGACGAGACAAATGACAGAAGCAATCAATGCAATTGCCGATTACATCGTGGTCGGCGGTGGTGCCGGTGGCTGCGCGGTAGCCGGACGATTAAGTGAAGACGGCAATATCAACGTCACCGTATTAGAGGCGGGTGGCAAAGGTGATAGCTGGGTTGTCAAAACACCGTTAGCGGTCGTTGCCATGTTGCCGACCAAACTCAATAACTGGGCATTTGAAACCGTGCCGCAACCCGGCCTGAATGGACGGCGCGGCTATCAGCCACGTGGTAAAACCTTGGGCGGCTCTTCTGCCATCAATGCCATGGTGTACATCCGTGGTCATCGCTGGGATTACGATCATTGGGCGTCCTTGGGCAACAAGGGCTGGTCATTTGATGAGGTGTTGCCATACTTTAAACGCTCAGAAAATAACGCTAGTCTGGGCGGCGATTTGCATGGTCAGGCCGGACCTTTACGGGTCAGTGATCTGCGCTCAGACAATCCTTTCCAGGCAATTTATTTAGATGCCGCCAGACAAGCGGGATTTAAAATTAATCGCGACTTTAACGGCGACGATCAGGAAGGCGTCGGGATTTACCAAGTCACCCAACATGAGGGCGAACGCTGGAGTGCCGCCCGCGGTTATCTGCATCCGCATATGGGCAAACGCCCGAACCTACGGGTAGAAACCGGCTGCCACGTGACCCGCATCATCTTTGAAGGCAAACGCGCTGTCGGCGTCGAGTTTATCCAGCATGGTCAAAAGCAGTCCTTGCGTGCCAAGCGCGAGATTTTGTTAGCGGCTGGCTCTTTGCAGACGCCGCAATTACTGATGTTATCCGGTATAGGCGACGGCAAAGCCTTGCAGGCAATGGGCATACCGGTGGTGCATGATCTCCCGGGCGTGGGGCAGAATTTACAAGACCATCCCGATTTCGTTTTTAAATATCGTGCCAAGAGCCTGGACTTACTGGGGATTTCTCTGGGTGGCTCGGTACGCATCACGCGTGAGTATTTTCGCTACCAAAACCAGCGGCGCGGGACGTTTAGCTCCAACGGATCAGAGGGTGGAGGCTTTTTAAAAACTGATCCCAACTTGCCCGCACCCGACGTGCAACTCCATTTTGTATTGGCGATGATTGATGACCATGCCCGCAAACAGCATCTGGGTCACGGCTATTCTTGTCATGTCTGTTTACTGCGCCCAAAAAGTGTCGGCGAACTGACGTTAGCAAGCAAAGATCCGTTGGCTGCGCCCTTAATCAATCCGCGCTTTTTAGAACATCCTGATGATATGGATGTGATGGTCAAAGGCTATAAACTGACACGTAAATTGATGGATGCTCCAGCCTTAGCCAACGCGCGCACCAGCGACTACCAGACCGCGAATGTGCATACCGATGAAGAGATCAGACAAGTCATACGCCAATGCAGCGATACCGTATATCACCCCGTCGGCACTTGCAAAATGGGTGTGGATGCAATGGCAGTAGTCGATCCTGAATTACGGGTGTACGGCGTAACAGGTTTGCGTGTGGTTGACGCGTCCATCATGCCAACTCTGATCGGCGGCAACACCAATGCACCGACGATGATGATAGGTGAAAAGGCGGCGGATTTGTTACGGCAAGCTTAAGACTCTCCGTGATAGATTTATTTATACTCCCCATGTGTATTTTTAATTGTCCATAGGTTAATTGGACAATACGGCATATTTAATAAAAAATAGGGGGAGTATATTACTTTTGTGTGATTATACATCGTGCGTCTTGCCAATGCAGGGATTAAACTACCAGGCTCAATCCCGCAAATACTTGGCCTCAAAATCATGTGCTGACAGGGCGGGGGAATACAAATAACCTTGCAGCTCATCGCAGCTCAGGGTTTGCAAGAAATTGCGCTGCTCTTCGGTTTCTACCCCTTCCGCAATCACCCGCAATTTAAGCGCATGTGCCAGACTGATGATGGCAGTGACGATGGCGACATCGCTCTCGTCATCCGGCAGGTGCATCACAAAAGAGCGGTCGATTTTGAGTTTGTTGATCGGAAAACGTTTCAGATAACTCAGGCTGGAATAGCCGGTACCAAAATCATCAATCGCCATACTGACGCCAAGATTGGCGAGGCATTTGAGTTTGACCAAGGCTTCTTCCGCATCGCGGATTAAGATTGATTCGGTCAGTTCCAGCTCTATCCGGTCTGGCGGCAAACCGGCTTCGTCCAGGATGCGTGCGACGTTTTCTACAAAATCACTTTGCTGGAATTGCAGCGCCGAGACATTGACCGAAATCCGCATCTGCTGGTCGCCCAGATTCCATAAAGCAGCTTGTTTAACTGCGGTAGTCATTACCCAATTACCGATTGCAACGATCACGCCGGTTTCTTCTGCAATGGGAATAAATTGCACCGGACTGACCTCGCCCAGGTCTTTATCGTGCCAGCGGATTAGCGCCTCTGCGCCAAAGATTTTGCCGCTGTCCAGATTCACCAGGGGTTGATAATACAGACGGAAAGTTTGATGCTCCAGTGCCTGGCGCATCGCATGATCGATCTTCATGCGGGACAGCAAACCGATATTCATTTGCCGCTGATAGAAACGAAAATCCGAGCGCCCTCTTTCCTTCACATGGTACATAGCGCTGTCAGCGTTTTTGATCAGATCATCCATGTTAGTGCCGTCATCGGGATACAGCGCAATGCCGATGCTGCAAGTAACCGAGAAGTGCATGCCATCTAAAGTAAACGGCGCGCTTAATTCTTCCAGCACTCGTCTGGCACAAATTTCTGCGCCACTGGCGTCTGCCTGATGTAGCAATAGTACAAACTCATCTCCACCGAGCCGCGATGCCGTATCTACCTGGCGTATACATTTTTTTAGTCGTTCGGTCACGTCAATCAAGACCCGATCTCCGAACTGATGTCCGAGTGAATCATTGATTTGTTTGAAATGATCCAGGTCTAAAAATAGTAGCGCAAATGTGCCGTTATTACGGCTGGCGAGAGTGATCGATTGTTTAATCCGCTCTGCCAGTAATAAGCGGTTGGGCAAACCTGTCAGCACATCTGAAAAGGCTAATTCTTCTATGCGCTGTTTGGCGGTATGGGTCTCGGTTCTGTCTTTGAAGAAGCCGATATAGTGCATAGTCGCACCGCTCTCGTCTTGTACTCTGACCAACGAGATCATGCATAAATAGGCATGACCATTTTTACGCCGGTTCCATAATTCGCCATCCCAAAAACCCTTGGTTTCTAAGCTTTCTAATAGCTGTTCGACGAGCGCACTATTGGTTTCTTCAGAAAAAAAATCGCTGGGGGTTTTGCCCATCATTTCTTGTTCTGAATAGCTGGTGAGCTGCTCAAAACTGGGATTGGTGGTGATAATTTTTTGGTCGCTATCGGTAATAAAGATAGCATCGGTGCTGGATTCAAATACTTTGGCGGCGAGTTGCAAGCGAGCCTCATCTGCCAGTCGTTGGGTGATGTCCCGATAAGAATAAACCCGGCCTATCGCACGACCGCGTGCGTATTGCGGCAGCGTGACGCGCTCTAATATTTTGCCGGACCGCAGCACCAGCACATCCGTCGCCTCCATCAACGGCGAGCGGTTGATAGCACCTAGCCGCTCGCCATAATGACTGGCATCGACCATGCATTTATCCATCCAGGCGTAGATCGCATTGTCATCGCGCTGGGTGAGCAATTCTTCCGGCAGACTCCAGAGTTTAGCGAACAGATGGTTATAGCTGCGGATGCCGCTGTCCAGATCTGTTACCAGAATTCCATCGGCGGTAGATTCTAATGTGGCACGTAGTTCAGCGATGAGTTTTTCTAACTCGTTTTCTACATGACGTTGATTGGTATGGTCGCGGATTGCCACGACATAAATAGTCGTATCCAGGCCGATGTGGACTAAGCTGACCCGGCGTTCAACTTGTACCGTGCTCTTGTCTGGTCGTTGCAGCAAGGTCTCGGAAAAAATATTGTCCGACAAGCCGGCCGCGGCGTCTTCCCAAAAGAATAGATCCTCTGGCGATGCAGCCAGATCGACTACCGGTTTGCCGATCAGACTACCGGCATCTAAATGGAGCAAAGCATGGGCAGAGCGGTTGGCCGCTAATATGCGCAATTGAATGGGGTCAACTAGTAACACCGCTTCTAACATGCCCTCAATCAGGGCTTGCCATTGATGCGTCTTCATGATGTCGCTCTCATGATGTTGTTGTCATGATTCTGCACCGACTTCTTCTAGCTCCCGCCCACGCTCAAAAAAGTAGCATAGACGTTTGCGCGGGGATAAATAATCGTACGCGGCTTTAGGTAGTTGTAAGGGTTTTAAGCTGCGATGTATACCGAGCTTTTTTTCTTTATCCAAATTAATGACAAGGGCATCATCACGCGGAATCTCGGGATTATGGATCACTACCCGAGGCTTGATCGGACGTGCTGAATTGACCGATACCACCAGCGCAAAACGATCATCTGTCAGTTGTACCACTGAGCCGGGCGGGTAGATGCCCATCATGCGAATAAACGCAGTCAAGGTCGGCGCGTGAAATTGGGATTTGCTTTGCGTAAAAATATGCGAGAGCGCTTCGTGCGGCGTAATCGCCAGCGCCGGATTGCCGGGATTGCATAAGTTATCGTAACGGTTGACCAGTGCGGCAATGCGCGCCAGCGGCGATATTTTTTCAGCCAAAATACGACTTGGGTAGCCGCTGCCATCGACGCATTCATGATGCTGCGCGATCAGCAGCATGGCGTTGGCAGATAGCGCCAGTTTGCGCCCTATGGTGACCCCATGCAGCACATGGTCTTGGTACAACTGCCGCTCGGCGTGGGTGAAATGATCTTCCGGCCAGCGCAGGCGATCTGGCAATTCCATCTTGCCGATGTCATGCAGCAGCGCTCCGATGCCCAGTTCCAGCATGTCGGCTTTGTCGAGGTGCAAAGCCTTACCCAGCAAGAGCGAGATGATGGTGACGTTGATGGAATGCAGCGAGGTTCTTTCACCCGCTTTTTCTGACAATAAACGGATTGCTGCTTCACCTTCGCCCAGTACTTCGCCCAGAAAACTATGTACCAAATCCTCAGCATGTTTTCGTGCAAGAAGCGGCTGCGCGTGGACGGTCTCCGTCACCTGCTTAAACGTTTGCGATGCCAGCATAAATTGCCGTTCGCAGACTAATAGACTGGCTTGTTGGTTGGCGAGCAGATCGCGCCTTTTGCGACCTTCCGCCAGTTTGTTTGAGTGGGCCAGTTCGCTGGCGCTAGGTTCTGGCTGCGCAGGGCTGATCACCGCTAGCGATGGCGCTGATTCTGTATGGCGTTGACTAAATTCGGGACTACTTTTGGCGGGTGCATAGCGAATGCGTTCCAGACCCAGGGACTGCAGCGTGGTGATTTGTTCCTGACTCCGGACCTCAAAACTGCTTACCGGAAAAGGATGATCCATCCAGCCCATATCGAGATAAACAAACATCCCGACTTTCAGTTCTGAAAGGTCAATAAATTGTGTATGAATGTCAGTCATAAAGCGCCTTGCTCAATATCCTGATTCATCTGCCAGTTGGAGTAACTTGTACTATTAACACGGCATTTCTGAAAAATCCATCTTTTTCAACATTTGTGTCAGGGAAACACATAAAACAAAAATGCTTGTCGTTTTAGTAGCAGATTTATATGTGTGATTTAGCACAAATGACTTTTATCGGTGACGCCGCTTTTGCGGAATCGGGACTTAGTTTACATGTGACTCTGCATGTGGGTTTGCGTAGGAATTTGTGTATGAGTTTGCTTATGAGTTTGCTTGTTACCTGCTTGGTCAGCTTAGTCATCAGTGTAGTACTAAGTTGAGTGATTAGTTTATTGATATTAGACATGTCTGGCTAGAGCCGGGCAAGGTTCTCATCCATCAAAGTGCTCAACACGCGGTTTAACGTGGATGGACAAAAACACATAGTTTTATAAATACTCGTATAGAGTATATTTTAATCGGCCAGATAGTACATGGACAATCCGGCATTTTCTATAAAAATAATGGGGAGTATATAGAAATGATACTCTATTTGATTCCCACCAAAAATCCCCGAGCACACTTAGACAAAGCTGAGTGCGCCGGTCAAATCACCCGGTGGCAACGCGCCTCGTTCGGCAAACGCGGTGTTACGTAGCTTTAGCCCTTCTAGCAATGGCAAGTCATGCAAGCGCGTGATAAACCGCAGGATGGATGTGGTGTCATAAAAGCTGTGATCAACATTCGCCTTCTTCACATAAGGTGAAACCAAAATGGCTGGAATGCGGGAACCTGGCCCCCAGCGATCACCTTTGGGAGGCGCGACGTGATCCCACCAGCCACCGTTTTCATCAAAAGTAATGACTACCAGCATGTCTTTCCATTGCGGGCTTTTTTTCAGATGCTCGATGACATTAGCAACATGCTGATCACCGGATTCAATATCCGAGTAACCCGCATGCATATTGAGATTACCTTGCGGTTTATAGAAAGTGACAGCAGGCAGTTTTCCGGCAATTACGTCGGCTAAAAATTTATTAGAAATGGGACTATCGCCCAAGCCACCGTCGCGCAAATGGTTTGCCCGTGCAGCGGTTCCCGGTGCGAATTGTTTAAAGTAATTGAATGGCTGATGGTGGTATTGGAAATTAGGTTTTTCTCCACCGCCTTTATACTCCAGCGCAACTTGCCATGCGCCACCGTACCAGGCCCAGCTAATGCCTTTTTGTGACAGCAAATCACCAATGGTATTGTAGGTTTGTGGCGGCAACGTACTTGGGTCTTGCGGATCAGCCACCGACGTGTCACCGCCTGGCGCGGGTTTGATATAGCTAGGCTGGTATGGCGGCGCCATGGTGTTCACCGCGTAGCCGTCTGGCGTAATCGCTCCGTCGTTGACAAATTTGGGCCTGCCGTTTAAGGCGGACGCGGGACTGTCTTTGTCCACTGCCAATCTGCTGCCGGTAATGCCATCTTCGGTGACGGCAATCTTCTTTTTGGCAGGCGTGTTGGGCGCATCAAAATATTCTGGGGTGCGACCAGAGATTAAGAATTGGTGGTTTAAATAAGAGCCACCAAATGCCGCCATAAAGAAGTTGTCGCACAAGGTATATTGCTGGGCGATTTTCCAGAGATCGAGATTTTTATGGGTCTCGCCATAATGTCCCATCGTCAAGCCGCCAGAATCTGCCCAAGCAACAAACTGGTCGTTTTTACCGCCATTGATTTGCATCTGATTTTGATAAAACAGATGCCACAGGTCGCGGGTGATCACTGACTCTGGCAGAGGTAAACCCTCCGCATCTTTTAAGGCGAATGGCGCGTTCGGTAGGCCGCTGATTTTGTCTTCTGCGATCAGATATTGCTTGCCGCCTAGATTTTGCCCCCGCTGCACCATGCCACCCCAGACCTTGGGCAAACTTGGTAAAACCGAGCCGTCTCTGTCCTTTTGCGTAAAAGTCGCAGCAGGGACATCGGACAATGCCTGGCGTACGCCAGGGAAATTACCAAACAAATTATTAAAGCTGCGATTCTCCAGATAAATCACCACGACATTTTTGATATGCGCCTTGAGTTTGGTATCCAGGGAACCTGCCACGATCCTGGTCGTTTTACTAGTCACTGCATCGGCCATCATCGGAAGGCTGCCAACGACACCAGCCGCGGCCGCACCTTGCAATAAGCGCCGACGAGAAGGATCGGCGGGAAGATCGGCATGATCGGCATGATCAGTCTTGGTTGCGATTGCAGCAGGTTTGTCTGACATGTCTGTTCCTGAAAATGATGGGCTAAAGTTGATGCAAAGATGCGTTATCAACGGCGTGATTGTCGGAGGTAAAACAACAGCGCAAGGAAAATTCTACGCAGCAATATAGCATTTTAGAATGATCAATGCAGCGATGTAAGCTGGCGAAATAAGTGATATCGGCTTATAAAAATTGGTAGTGTTAGCAGGTTTTTTGTTTATCTAAACGCTGCGATTATATGAATTTCAACTATGCGATGACTGCGAGTAATTCACACACGATGGCTCACCAGATAATCGTTACCATTTGTTACATAATAAGCGTTAAATATTGCTGCTTACACCTAGGTTGCATTTTGGTATTAAGGCACACTGATTTGTAAGCGCCAGCTTGTTTTTACTTGCCTGGCGGTCATAATCGTTTATATGATTGGACTCACGGGACTCTGCTATACCTAGATAAATCACAACCATAATCACCACCACCGCACTCAGATTTTTTATAGACATGGAGAAGAGCATGACGTTTTCAAATTTAAAAGTAGGTGCCCGGTTGGGACTAGGTTTTGGTTTGGTACTGTTGTTGCTCGCCATACTCACGATGGTAGGTTTGTCGCGTTTGTCCAGCTTGAATGACGATATCAACGCCACCAACGAGGAGCGTTTGCCGAAGTTAATGACGGCGAATAATTGGATTTTCCGTTTGATGGAAACCGCGCGTCATACCCGCAATATGCTGATCCTTGAGGGACAAGACAAAATTAAGGTAGAAGTCGATGCCGTCATGGATGACAAGCGGGCGCGTAAAGAATATCTGGATCAATTGCAAAAAACTGTCACCGCCACGGATGAGAAGGCAATGCTGCAAGCTGTGATCGAGACCCGTTTAGCTTATGTCCCGTCCGAGGATGACTTCTTAAAGCTAGTCAGCGCGGGCGATACCGCAGGAGCCAAAGAACTACTGTTAAAAAGCATGCGACCGGCGCAGGTAGCATATGTCGTCGCGCTACAAAAATTTGTTGAATTTGAAAATAACAGCGTCATCAAAGCAGGCAAACAATCTATTGAGGATTATAAAAGTGGTCGCACGCTGATTATTAGTCTAGGCATACTCGCCTTGCTGTTAGGCGTTGCAGGCGCTTGGTTTATTACCGTCAGTATTACCCGTCCGTTGGCGGAAGCGGTGGGCATTGCCAAGTTGATTTCATCGAATGATCTGACGGGTCGTATTGATGTTGTTACGAAAGACGAAACAGGCCAATTGCTGCAAGCCTTAAAAGAAATGAATGCCAGCTTACAAAATATCGTCGGTCAGGTGCGGGCAGGTACAGAGTCGATTGCGACTGGCTCCAGCCAAATCGCATCGGGCAATCTGGATTTGTCTTCGCGCACAGAGCAGCAAGCCAGTTCGCTGGAAGAAACCGCATCTTCGATGGAAGAACTGACCTCGACCGTTAAACAAAATAGTGACAACGCAAGGCAAGCCAATGTGCTGGCAGTATCTGCTTCTGACGTGGCGGTAAAAGGCGGCGAGGTTGTGGCGAAAGTCGTTTCAACGATGGGGTCTATCAATGACTCCGCCAAGAAAATTGTCGACATCATCGGCGTGATTGACAGTATCGCTTTCCAGACGAATATTCTGGCCTTAAATGCCGCAGTGGAAGCCGCCAGAGCCGGCGAACAAGGGCGTGGCTTTGCGGTCGTCGCCAGCGAGGTGCGCAACCTGGCGCAACGCTCTGCTGGCGCGGCTAAAGAGATTAAAACCTTGATCGGTGATTCAGTCGAGAAGATAGAAACCGGTAGCGCCTTGGTGAATCAAGCGGGAACCACCATGGATGAGATCGTCGCCAGCGTTAAGCGCGTCACCGACATCATGGGCGAAATCACTTCCGCTGGCCAAGAGCAAGAAAGTGGCATACAACAGATCAATCAGGCCATCACTGAGATGGATACCGTTACTCAACAAAATGCCTCCTTGGTAGAAGAAGCGGCCGCCGCCGAAGCACTGCAAGATCAGGCCAGCAGTCTGGCGCAACTGGTGAGTGTGTTTAAACTAGACGGGGCGCAAGTGCAAAATATCAAACCAACACGGACGAGCGCTCCAGTAGCCAAGGCAGTGCCGAAAGCGCCGGTTAAGCTTGCAACTAAAGCATCCAGCGTGAGCAGAATCAGTGATGCAGCAAAAACCAGAAAAGCCACGCAAGAGCCAGCGGGTATGACGGATGACTGGGAGCAATTTTAGCCTTACTGCTGTCCGAATTAGATTAGACCGCAATGACTCATTGACTTAATGACCCGCCGACTCAGCGCAGGTCTGATCTTGTAGTCTCTAAAGATTTTTTTCTACAACCTCAGGCGCTTGTAGTGGTAGCGTGATGATCAGGCTGGTACCGACGCCTGCATAGGATTGGAGTTCTATTTTTCCACCGAGCAGGTTAGTAACGATATTGAACACAATGTTTAAGCCAAGACCAGAACCGCCTTGCCCCAGTTTGGTGGTAAAAAAAGGATCGAACACCCGCGCCTGGTGTTCTACAGGGATGCCAACCCCATTGTCAGAGAAAATAATCTCTACTAGACCTTCCTGTTTTAGTCGCGTGGTTAAGCGCATGGTGCCATGGTTTCTGCCGTCAAACGCATGGGCGAGTGCATTGGTGACAAAGTTAGTGATCAATTGCCCTAGCGGTCCAGGATAGCTATCCATTTGTATCTCGTCCTGCAACGCCACTTCCAAAATAAATGGCGTATTTTTATACATGGGATCTAGCATTACGACTACATCGGCTAAAGTATGTTTAAGATCAAAGCGACGGCGCTGATTGCTAGCTTGATCTACTGCAACCTGTTTAAAACTGATCACCAGATCACGCGCCGAGGCGAGGTTGCGCATTAATAATTCTGTACCCATGGCCGAGCTATCCAAATAAGCATCCAGCGTGCTGCGACGTATATTGCCGCTATTGATTTCCCGTGCTAACTCCTGGGTTTTGTGCTGCAAGGTACTGGCGACGGTTACGCTGTTACCGATCGGCGTATTTAACTCATGTGCTACGCCTGCAACCAGAGAACCGAGTGCCGCCATTTTTTCTGAACGGACTAACTCATCTTTGGTGAGTTTGAGGGTTTCCATCGCATTTGCCAGTTCCGTATTGGCTTGCTCCAGATTGAGTGTGCGGCGCTGGACGCGGGATTCCAACTCTTGATTAATCTGTTGGATTTCGTTTTCTATTTCACGCTGTCGAGTGATGTCAGTGGGCGAGAAAATATAAAATTCTTCGCCTCGCAGCTCTACTACGCGACCCGATAACAGGCAAGTAATATTGCGCCCGTCTTTGCAGCGGTAATGCACCTCAAACTGGTTGATCGTTGTTTTCTGATTTAAATGTTCCAGCAATTGTGACTTCTCTGCGTCATCTAGCCATAAACCCAAACCTATGGCTGAGCGTCCTATTACCTCTTCACGTGTAAAGCCAAATTGATTTAACCAGGCATCATTCACATCGATAAACCGGCCATTACTAACACGTGCCAAACTTAAAGGCAGCGGAGATTTTTGAAAAATACTGGCAAACTTTTCCTGATTCTCTCGTAGCTCTTCGTCTGCATGTTTGCGTGCCTCCAGTGACTCCAGAAATGCATTGTACCAATCGACCAATTCGCTAATTTCATCTTCGCTTTTGGGTATGCTTAATGGTTGTAATTGTATGGAAGGTTGTTCTTCAATTTTTCTAAATCCATCTGAGATATTTTTAATCGGTAATAGCATCGTACGATTAAAGTGGCGAGCACCAAAGGCGATGAGTGCCAGACAAAGTAAGATTAAAAACGCTGCTGTTTGTGATTGCCGCTCCATCGGCAGCATAAAAGTTTTTTCCGGGATCACCGCAACGATGCACCAATCTAATTTCGCCAGGCAAGTAGAATTGAGCATCAGCTCCTGATCATTTAATCGCAGATTATGAATACCTGATTTATGTATCGCGGCAGTGTTGAACTCTGAGGGGATGGGCTTGCCAATTTTTTCTTTATCCGGGTGATAGATAAGGCGATCATAGCTATCGACCACCATCAAATACGAACCGACGCCCATATCAATGCGACTAAAATGTTGGTACAAATAATCGGTAGAATAATTAATTAAAATCATGCCTGCCGGCGTTGACGTCATACTCTCGGAAGAAAAATGCCGGATAATTTTGAGTGCTGTCAGCACCTTGCGGTTGGGTGATGCAGGATTTAAATTATTTTCTACTCCAAGCCATAGAATCGACTTATCTGAAGCGATACCCGTGTCAAAAATAGTTTGTCTGATCATGTCGTTGACCGGAGCCACGCTTAACGTGTCACCCACATAAAACCGATGGCCTTTGGCCGTGAACAGGTCTATTGACACCACACCTTTGAGGCTACTATTGGAATTGAGTCGTTGCCGGATTTCTGACTGAGTAAATAATTCGTCATAAGAATTATGGCTTAAAGTAATAGCCTGGTCAGCTTTTATGATGATATTGCTGATCTCTTCGACCCCGGCAACATTGAAAGCAAAACTCTCTACTTGTTCGGCTTCCAGCTCCAGATAATCACGTTGATTTAAGAGCAACTGTGTACTGTAGCTTCTGGCTAAATCAAAAATCGTCTTCTGTGTCGTACTATAAGAAATGAGAGCAAATAACAGTAACGGCAATACACTGACAAAGACCAGGTAACCAATTAGTTTGACCGAGATATTGTGTTTGACGGACAAGATACACTAACCTCATTTACTCAGTTTAATTACTAGCAGATCTTAGAGTCTGTGCTGTCACCAGAGAGGTATCTACCAACATGACAGCGGGTAATTTTTCTCCCTTAAGTCCACGTGTGGCCGTTACGATACCTTCATAGCCCTGCTTCTTTGCTTTCTGGTCTACGGTCACTGCCAGCGTTCCAGCTTTTACTGCTAGTTTTGCTTCGGCTAATGCATCGTAGGAGGCAACCAATACTTTTTTATTGGTTTCGCCTAAATACTTAATTGCGCCCAAAGCCATCATATCGTTGGCACAAAATAAAATTTGAATGTCAGGATGTTGGGTAAATATTTTTTTAGTCACTTGATAAGCTTCGTCAATTTTCCAATTGGCGGTTTCTTTCACTATCAATTTAATATTTCGATTTTCCGCAAAAGCACGTTCGGCTCCCGTGGTTCTCATCCGGGCATTTTCTGAGGTGCGCATTCCTTCGATAATAGCTGCTTTGCCAGGCGTTTTTATTTGATCTGAAATGAATTTTGCGGATTCATAGCTTGAGCTTAGATTGTCCACACTGATAAATGGTATCGGACTCATTTGATGGCTCGCCACGGTTGCTGCATCAAGTTGGTTATCAATGTTAATGATGAGAATACCGGCGAGCTGAGCTTTTTTTAGAATTGGCACCAGGCGTTGCGAATCACTAGGCGCAATCACCAGTGCATCGACTTTGGTCTGAATTAATTCCTCTACCAACTGGATTTGCTGCTCTACTGCAGTCTCTTGCGATGCCATCTTGACCACCAGATCCACACCCAAATCTTTGGCCGCATCACGCGCACCGGCTTCCATTTCAATAAAATAAGGGTTGGTCAGAGTTTTTAATACTAGTGCAATTCGTTTTGGTTTGTTGTCTGCCAGATTTTTTATCGCACCAGAAGATTGACTTGCGGCAGGTAGCGACGGAGATTGTTGATTGGAGTCACTGCATCCGCTGGTGGCGATCGCAAACAGGCTGGTGATCAAGACTAAAAAAAACCGCTGGATGGCCATGTTATCTCTTTCAATCAAGGGATAAGTCTTAGGGGGCAATGGATGACATTAGATGACTATATTGCGCTCTTCGCTAAATCATTATTTTTGCGACAACAAGAGTTTCGTCGCAATTTTTGATCAATCTACAGACGGGGCGATTCGCTTTGTCGCTAGTCTTTTATGCTGCCAAAACAAGCATAGGCATTAAGTTAATTTGACGCAATCTATGTTGATACTATTTTAGGCATTGTTGTGGATTAGCGCTCTAGCTAACCTGCTTTTGTCTCTTTCAGGTGTGATGACTATATTTATCATTCGATTTGATGCTGTCAATTCATTATCAATTACCAGCCAATAGCGGTTGCCCACAAATTTGTGTGGATGCGTTTGTGTTACGCCAGTCGCATATGGGTTAAACCGGTTGTTTGAATGAATAAGCCAAAAATCAGATAACTAAATTTATACTCCAGATAAGTATATTTTAGTTGTCCATATGTTATGTTGTGAGTGGCGGTATTTTGGAGAGGTATTGGGGGAGTATATTGTGTTCGGGCTTTTTTAACACTGACTTCACCTTGTAAAAACACAGTATGATTTGGTGTACAGCGTAAGATTTGGATTGGGTAAATAATCCGAATTTCTTCGGATTATTTTTCAGAATATATCTGTCACTTTAGTAAAATCAGACGTACCGAAGTGAGCAAGGCGAGTCGATAAAGTGACAGGTAGCAGACAAAAACTTATTGCAAATTATCTCTCCAGCAACCAGATTTGGTTAGGTGAGTTTTGGCAGAAATCCAACACGATAGGCGAGCGGTCTCGGGTGCCTAAAGATGCCAGACATTTACCACTCTCTACTTCTTTAATATGGCCTTCTTGTTGCACTACAAATTTTTGGTTACTACCGAAATGGCATTGATACAGTTCTACCGGTGTACCAGGTTGACGTGACGCACCGCGTACGTCCAGGCAAAAGCCATCAACGCCAACAATAGCGCTCTGACCGTGCACACTTTGGGTCACTGTCCAGCGTTGATTTTCATGGCCATGACAGCGATATACATAGACTGGTGCACCATCGCCAATGCCATGGTCCAGACTCGCATCCATACACAAACGGTCACCACCAAGTTCATTACGGATGGTCAAATGTGTACCACCTTGAGCATTGGCGTTGCCAACCAGCCCAAGTATGGCGATCAACAAAAAAGCGATTATTTTCTTCATTTTTTTACCTTTATAAATGTGGATGTGAAAGTAGCAGTCGGCGCCGGATAAGAACGTTAAAACTGAAAAATGCATAACATTAGTATCGCTTAACATGCCTAGATTAACTGGCGTTTATGTTACATTTCCAAAACACATTTGCCCTTAAAAAGAACTTAACAAGCGTGTATATGATGTAACAAAATGTGTTTTTAACAGACTTAAATGGCCGCAATCTCGGCGCTGAACCGAGACAGTTTTATCTGTCTTTAATAGGTGTTTACCACGACTCGGAGCAAATAAAAAACCGGCATATCCACCTAGCTTAGTATTTGGGGTAATGATGGAATTAGACCTGAGTGAGGGAAAAAATAAATAGCAAGAGCCAGCAAAAAAGGCGAAAAAAAGCGAGCCTTAGACTCGCCCTTCGTACTCTTACTGTAGTGTGATCAGATCCTACCGGTCATCACAAATTAGGTGCTAACCATCGCTCAACCTCGTCCTTCGCTACACCACGGCGTGTAGCCATGTCCACTACCTGATCATCCGCAATCTTGCCGACGTTAAAATATTTAGATTCGGGATGTGCAAAGTAAAAACCTGAAACCGCCGCACCCGGAATCATCGCCCAAGATTCGGTGATATACATATCGATTTCTTCGCATTGCATTTGTCGGAACATCTCAGTTTTGACTGTATGCTCAGGGCAGGCCGGATAACCTGGTGCCGGACGTATACCTTTATAGGTTTCTTTAATCAGCTCGGCATTGGATAAAGATTCATCACTGGCATAGCCCCATAAATCTTTACGTACACGTTCGTGCAGATGTTCAGCAAAGGCTTCTGCCAGACGGTCTGCCAGGGACTTGAGCATAATGCTGCTGTAGTCGTCATGGGCATCTTCAAAACGTTTTTCGTACTTCTCAATACCCAAACCAGCGGTGACGGCAAACATGCCGATATAGTCTGCAATGCCACTGTCCTTCGGTGCGATAAAGTCGGACAGACATTGGTTAGGACGTTGCACACCATCGATGATAGGTTTTTCTGTTTGCTGACGAGTGCCATAGTATGTCAGCGCCACTTGGGTACGGCTGTCGTCGGTATAAATTTCGATGTCGTCATCATTGACGGTATTCGCAGGGAGCAGCGCGATTACGCCATTGGCACTGAGCCAGCGACCATCGATGATTTTCTTCAACATCGCCTGACCTTCGGCAAATACTTTGGTGGCCGCTTCGCCTACAACTTCATCCGTCAGAATTGCGGGGAACGGTCCTGCTAAATCCCAGGTCTGGAAGAACGGACCCCAATCAATGTACTGCGCAATCGTCGCCAGATCATAATTTTTAAAGATACGGCGACCGATAAACTTTGGTTTGACAGGCGCATTGGCGCCGACAAAATTGAGCTTCATTTTATTGGCGCGTGCTTGTTTTAACGTGACCATCGGCGTAGCTTTTTTGTTCGCGTGCTGTACGCGAATACGCTCGTAATCGGTAGCCAGATCGTCCATATATTGATCACGGCTCTCTGGTGTCAGCAGCGATTGCGCGACCGAGACTGAGCGTGAAGCATCAGGTACATACACCACTGGGCCATCGTAATTGGGTGCAATTTTTACTGCGGTATGCGCGCGGCTGGTGGTTGCGCCGCCAATCAGCAGCGGTATTTTTAGCATGCGGAAATGAGGGTCGCGCTGCATTTCTTTTGCGACATAGGCCATCTCTTCCAGTGACGGTGTGATCAGGCCAGAGAGGCCGATGATGTCGGCATTTTCCGCTTTGGCTTTAGCTAAAATTTCTGAGCAGGGCACCATGACGCCCATGTTGACGACTTCAAAATTATTACATTGCAAAACCACGGTGACGATATTTTTGCCAATGTCGTGGACGTCACCTTTGACGGTGGCGATGACAATTTTCCCACGGGGTTTGTTGTCGCCACTCCGCTTTTTTTCTTCTTCAATATACGGGACTAAATGCGCAACGGCTTGCTTCATAACACGGGCAGATTTAACGACTTGTGGCAAAAACATTTTGCCTTGGCCAAATAAGTCGCCGACGATATTCATGCCGCTCATCAGCGGTCCTTCAATCACTTGTATGGGGCGTCCGCCAGCATCCATGATTTGTTTACGGGCTTCTTCCGTATCTTCTACTATCCATTGCGTGATGCCGTGCACCATTGCATGCGAGAGACGTTTTTCTACAGACTCGCTACGCCATTCCAGCGTGGCTTCTTCTTTCTTGCCGCCTGCTTTGAGGGTGGCCGCAATTTCTATCATGCGCTCGGTCGAGTCGTCGCGACGGTTCAGTACCACGTCTTCTACCCGCTCACGCAACTCAACATCCAGTTCGCTATATACGCCGACCATACCCGCGTTGACGATACCCATCGTCATACCTGCCTGGATTGCGTGATACAGGAAAACGGTATGAATCGCTTCACGCGCCGGATCGTTGCCGCGGAAAGAGAAACTCACATTGGACACACCGCCACTGATTTTGGCGCCGGGCAAATTTTGGTGTATCCAGCGCGTCGCGTTGATGAAATCGACTGCGTAATTATTGTGCTCTTCAATACCGGTGGCGACGGCAAAAATGTTGGGGTCAAAGATGATGTCGTAAGGATCAAAATCGATCGTATCAACCAATAAACGATAAGCGCGTTCACAGATTTCTACCTTACGATCATAGGTGTCGGCCTGACCTTTTTCATCAAATGCCATGACGATGACGGCGGCACCATATCGCTTACATAATGTGGCTTGTCGCAAAAACTCGGCTTCGCCTTCTTTCATCGAGATCGAGTTAACGATGGCCTTGCCCTGCACACATTTTAGTCCCGCCTCAATCACCGACCATTTAGACGAGTCGATCAT
The DNA here is from genome assembly GCF_040544435.1 of Undibacterium sp. GrIS 1.2. Lineage (NCBI taxonomy): Bacteria > Pseudomonadati > Pseudomonadota > Betaproteobacteria > Burkholderiales > Oxalobacteraceae > Undibacterium > Undibacterium sp. GrIS 1.2. The sequence continues at coordinate 17,532 of NZ_JBEONP010000038.1, read as the reverse complement.
GATAGGCACGCGAGCGATATCTGGTTCTGATGCGATTAGGTTTAAAAAGCGTGTCATGGCCGCGAGCGAATCGAGCATCGCCTCGTCCATATTGATATCGATGACCTGCGCGCCGTTTTCTACTTGTTGGCGCGCTACCGCCAAGGCTTCGTCGTACTGTTCGTTCAGAATTAGACGTGCAAATGCTTTTGATCCGGTGACGTTGGTGCGCTCACCTACGTTGACGAACAGAGAATCCTGATCAATCGTAAATGGTTCCAGACCAGATAGCCGCATGCAGTTGGTAATTGCTGGAATTTGACGCGGAGTGATCGGCTTAAGCAACTCTGCAATCGCTTTAATATGTGGCGGTGTCGTACCGCAGCAGCCACCAGCAATATTGATGAATCCACTCTCGGCAAATTCCTTTAGCAATGCAGAAGTGTCAGCAGGTAGCTCGTCAAAGCCGGTGTCACTCATAGGATTGGGCAGACCGGCGTTGGGATAAATACACACAAAAGTGTCTGCAATCTTAGAGAGCTCTTCGGCGTAAGGGCGCATTAAGGTCGCACCTAATGCGCAGTTCAAACCTATCGTTAAAGGCTTGGCATGGCGCACTGAATTCCAAAACGCTGGCACGGTTTGACCGGACAAAATACGACCTGATGCGTCGGTGACGGTGCCAGAAATCATGATCGGCAAGCGTATACCAGATTCTTCAAAATACTGATCAATCGCAAATAAAGCGGCTTTGCAATTTAAGGTATCAAAAATAGTTTCGACCAGTAGCACATCTGCGCCACCCGCGACCAGACCACGGGTTTGTTCCAGGTAGGCCGCAACCAATTGATCAAAGGTCACATTACGTGCTGCAGGGTCATTCACATCAGGCGAGATGGATGCTGTCTTGGGGGTGGGGCCGAGGGCGCCAGCGACAAAACGTGGCTTGTCTGCGGTTGAATATTTATCGCAAGCGGCACGGGCAATTTTTGCAGCTGCAACGTTCATCTCGTAGGCCAGATGAGCCATGTGGTAATCATCTTGTGCGACAGTGGTAGAGCCGAAGGTATTGGTCTCGATCAGATCGGCACCCGCAGCGAGATATTGCTCGTGAATTTCTTGAATAATATGCGGCTGTGTTAGTGACAATAATTCGTTATTGCCTTTGACAAATAATTCTCTGACACCTTCCGGACCCTTGAAGTCCTTAAAGCGTTCGCCACGATAATCCGCCTCAGTCAATTTGTATTGCTGAATCATCGTCCCCATCGCACCATCTAAAATCAGAATGCGTTCTTTCAACAATGCGCGCAGACGTGCTTCTGTGCTGACAGCTGTCGTTGCACTTGCGTTGAGATTCGTAGCGGGAGTGGATTTTGCGGTAGTCATGGAAGATGCTCTTAATGAAACAAAAAACCCGATCAGCTCATACAAAAAATGCAGGCGGGACCGGGCGTTCCTTTTAGCTGCACTTATTACGCGCCCGCAATCTGAGTATCAAATCGGCGCAAGTTAAAGATTATACGATAAAGAGAGTGTGACAAATTTAGTCTGGAGCAGGATTGGCTTGTTTCCCTTATGCATTTTTGTTACTTGCTAATACGATTTTAATAAAGTGGATGTCAGAGCCATCATTTTGATTCTTGAGCGTCAATTTTTTGTCGATAAATATTACGTACACCGGAATTAATAGTTTTTATTGCAAGAAATATTATTATAAGTGATTGAATTTAAAAGAATTTAATGCTTGATTCCAATTTGGCATGATAAGTGCTTTATTGACGATCAGCTTCAACCATAATCATCAATAACATGTGAGGAAAAAATGAACATTTTAAAAAAATCTGTAAAAAAATTGAGTTTGGCAATAGCATTGACTCTTGGCGCTGCTGCTGTCGCAGGTAATGCATCTGCTGCGATATTTGACGGTGGTCTGCCATCAGGCTGGGTATGCACTGGTGGTTGCGGTACTTCCGGTGCAAATGGCGTAGTTGGTTTGTCGCCAGTTGGCAGCAGCAAATACGGCTGGGTTTCTACTAACGGTGGGGTATCTGGAAATGTATTGGCGGCAGTTGGTGCTTCTAGCACTAACGGTTCTACATTGCGCAGTACTTTGTTTTCATCTAATGCTGGTGACGCATTGAATTTCAGTTTTGACTTCATCACTTCTGATGGCGCTGGTTTTTCTGATTATGCTTGGGCTCGTTTGTTAGACTCTTCCTTGAACCAGATCGCTTTGCTTTTCACGGCGAGAACTACACCAAACGGCAATAGTGTTCCAGGATTTGGTATGCCAGGTATTGCAGCAACGATTAATCCAGGCGTAGTGACAATTGTTCCTGGTGCACCTTCTTGGGCGCCTTTGGGTAGCAGCAGTGGTACTTGCTACAGCAATGGTTGTGGTTACACTGGTTGGGTATCTTCGACTTATAACGTCGCAGCGGCAGGTAATTATTATCTGGAATTTGGTACTGCTAATTACGTTGATACTGCTTATCAAACAGGTTTGGCATTTGATGGCATTACTATCGGTGGCAAGCCAATTGAAGATGTTCCTGGTAATGTGCCTGAGCCAGCGTCACTCGCATTGCTTGGATTGGGTCTGGCAGGTTTGAGTTTTATGCGTCGTCGTAAATCATAATTCGTATTAAGTAATTTAAGCTGCGTTAAGCTGATTGTAGTTAGTTGGCTAAAATTAAAAAACCCACGATGTAAATCGTGGGTTTTTTTGTGTCTATATTTTCTGAGAAGAGCGGTTTAATTAAACCTAGATTTTCTATCAGACCGTTATTACGTCGTAGAAATACCGCGGTATGCCACATTCAAATGAATAATCTCGTCTTGATTTGAGTATAAACATTGCAGCGATAACTTCATACTTGTCGTCGCTCGACTAAGGAACTCTAGATAAAAAAAGAGCGCACCACCAAAATCGGTAATGCGCCCAAAAGGGATCGATACAAGTAAAACTAGTTTTTGCTGCGAGTGGCAACTAGGCTGGCTACAATAGAACTTGCCAGAATGCTGCCGATAACCAATAACGAGATAGCTGTTGGTATGTGCATCCATTCTACGATGAGCATTTTTATACCGACGAACATCAACACAAAGGCGAGACCAAATTTTAATAAGTGGAAGCGATTCGCCATATCTGCCAACAAGAAATACAGTGCACGCAGGCCCATAATCGCAAAAATATTAGACGTAAATACGATAAACGGATCGGTAGTAACTGCAAAAATTGCTGGAATTGAATCAACTGCAAAGATCACGTCGGATACTTCGATTAAAATCAGGACTAACAGTAATGGAGTAAAAACGCGCTTACCGTTTTCTACTACGCTGAACTTTTCTTTACGGAAGTCCTCAGTAAATGGGATCCATTTCTTCAAAAAGCGCAGGACAGGGTTTGCGTTTAGATCGGGTTCTTTTTCTGCTGCGACTAACATACGGAAACCCGTAACCAGCAAAAATACACCGAACAAATACAGTACCCAGGCAAATTGTGTGACGACCCAAGTGCCAGCCAGGATCATCGCGATGCGCATGACGATGGCACCCAATACGCCGTATAACAAGACTTTGCGCTGATATTGCAGCGGTACAGCAAAGTGACCAAAAATCAGCAGAAAGACGAATACGTTATCGACGGACAAGGATTTTTCAATAACGTAACCTGCCAAAAATTCCATCGCTTTAGCATCTGCTACAGCGCGTCCGAAAGTGTCCGTCAAATACATCCATAGGCCAAAGTCAAACAGTAAGGCCAGGCTGACCCAGACGGCTGACCAGATAGCAGCTTCTTTTACGCTAACTTTATGTGAACGCGAACCGCCCAGGGCAACTACGTCGAGTACAAGCATGCCCAAGACGAAAGCAATAAAAACTGCCCACATCCAAGGTTGGGCGATACTGTGAATCATTGAATTTCCTATTAAACCGGTTTGGTAGAAGAAGTGGTATAGGTTATGTGTGGTCTATACAGAGTGACGTTTGGCTGGGGCACACGGTTTTATGCAAGATGTTTTTTGCAATATGCGCACCCCAGCTAAACTTTATTCTTTATCTATAAAACCCAACAATTGCAACAGACTTAGGAACAGGTTAAGGATCGTGACGTATAAGCTGACTGTAGCCATGATGTAATTGGTTTCGCCACCACGAATGATGTTGCTAGTTTCAAATAAAATCATGCCAGACATCAGCAATACCATCGCAGCAGAAATCGTTAATGACAATGCGGGGATTTGGAAGAAAATTGCGCCCAGACTTGCCACAAAAGCGACCAGCATACCGATCATCAAAAAGCCACCCATAAAGCTAAAATCACGTTTGCTCACCAGCACATACGCAGACAAAGATAAAAAGATAGCACCCGTTAACCCCATTGCGCTCATCACAATCCCTGCACCGCCTGCCATACCAAGGTAATGGCTGATGATCGGTCCTATGGTCAATCCCATAAAGCCTGTCAACGCAAAGACAAATAAGATGCCTAAGCCGCTGTTTCGGAATTTATTAGTTAGGAATAGCAGACCAAAATAACCAACCAGCGTAATAATCATGCCCGGGTTTGGTAGAGCGAAAGCGATGCTGGCTGCGGCCGTCAGTGCGCTGAATAACAGCGTCATTGAAAGCAGCATATAAGTGTTGCGTAACACTTTGTGGCTAGCATCGACATTGCTGTCGCTGTAATCCACGGTTTGCACATTGCGTAAGGCGGAACGGTCTAAAATTTTCATGCTTTTCTCCTAGAATGTCGAAAACCTTAAAAGCTAAACTTATTTATTCGGACATTGCCAATAAGAACCAAGCGACAATGCCAGTCAGAAAGTAAGTTTTTCGCCTTTTTATACAAGGTGACCAAAGTATAGTGCGCCTCAATTAGTAATAAAAGTCGAATATAATTGATAAATGGTTCGTATAAAACGAAGTGTTTAGAAATATTGCAATCTTAAAATTTATGCAAAACCGCCGCAAAGCGTCGCAGCGCCTTGCTGGGACAATTTTGCGTAAGTCCTAAATCTATTCAATTTTTATTGGGTGCGGCCAACGATGACCAGCCTTAATTACAAGCATCTGCATTATTTTTGGGTCGTCGCCAAAGCGGGCAGTATTGCCCGTGCTAGCGAGCAATTGAACCTGACACCACAAACCATCAGCGGTCAAATTAGTTTATTTGAAGATATTCAAGGCGAGCAATTATTTAAGAAGCAAGGTCGCAATTTGCAATTGACCGAGGCAGGGCGATTGGTATTGGGTTACGCAGAAGAGATTTTTTCTTTGGGACAAGAGCTGGAAGAAGTATTGCAGCACAGACCGACCGCGCGCACGCTGCAACTGCGTGTTGGCGTGTCAGATGCGGTAGCTAAAGCCGTTGCTTATCGTTTGTTAGAACCTGCCTTGGCGTTACCGCAAACTTTGCGGATCAATTGCCGCGAAGGCAAGCTCGATGTCTTGCTTGCTGAGCTGGCTTTGCATAAGCTCGATATTGTGATTACTGATAGCCCGATGTCACCCACGGTCAATGTACGTGGATTTAATCACCAGCTTGGAGAATGTGGCATTAGTTTTTTTGCGACGGCTGCTCTGGCGCAGCAATATGGCGAGGCATTTCCTGCGTGTTTGCAGGGCGCGCCTATTTTATTGCCCGGAGAAGATTCTGCCCTACGTTCTAAACTGATGTTTTGGCTGAGTGAAAAGCAACTGCACCCGCGAATTGCTGGAGAATTCGACGATAGCGCTCTCATGAGCGCCTTCGGTCAGGCGGGGGCCGGTTTTTTTGCGGCGCCATCCTCCATTGCTGATATGGTCATACGTCAATACGATGTGCAGCAGGTGGGGCATACTGACGAGATTCGTGAACAGTTTTATGCGATTTCTGTACAACGCAAGTTGACGCATCCGGCAGTATTGGCGATTACTCAAGCGACGCAACAGAACCAAGTTTCCTAATTCAGGAACGTAGGTAGTGTGCTTTTATCTGATTTTCCGACAGTTAGTCATGTCTCCTAGTTGGAATTTTGTGGTTCAATAGATATCGAATCGATCATGCTGTAGATGCTACAGTCAAGCCGGAAAAATACATGCATAAAGCAGCAAATAACGGCATCACCAAGGCGCTCTTCGTTCAACTGCCTTTAGCTATGCTTGTTTGCATTAGCGTTGCATGTAATAAGCCAGCGGAGCAAACGGTAGCTACCAGCAAGCCAGTGCCACAAACCACTATTACTGCTTTGATCTGGGCGCCCGATTGGCCAGAAGAAATGCAGCGTATCGCCGATCAATTCAGTCAGGAAAACCCAACGATCAAAGTTGATGTGCAGTTTATGATCGGTGATTCTGTTGAAGAAAATCTCAAACCAAAAATCGCTGCAAATCATTTGCCCGATATTATTTCTATCAATCCTAACGCCTACGCTGCCAGACTCGCAGATCAAGGAATTTTGATTGACCTTGGTGAGACTGCCTCGTGGAATAATATGCTGGACTCATTAAAACCCGACTGGACATCATCCAAACGGCATTACTACGGTATTTCTGGCGGCGTCGCTGCGACCTTGATGTACTACAACCGGGAGATGTTTGCAAAAGCGGGTATCAGTAAACCCCCTGGTAATTTTGAAGAATTTTTAGAGGTGTGCGAGCGCTTAAAAAAAGCGGGTTTTATCCCTATCATGTGGAATGGCGGATTCCCGAATATGCTAGGTAATGGGCCGTTTAGTTTTGGCTTTGCAAATAATGTCGTCGCCAAAAATCCTGACTGGAAAAACAAAATCGCCCACGGTATGTTGGATTTGAATACGCCAGAAGTCGCGGAAATATTTGAACGGATCAAGCTGGTCGCAGATCGTGGTTACGTCCAGCCCGGCTATATGAATACTAATTATGATGATGGCATTAAGCTTTTTACTGAGGGTAAAACAGCGATGGCTTTTCATGGCACCTGGGCGGCTGGCTTATTAATGCATGGCAAGGGCTTTACCACTGGGATTTTTATCCCGCCTTGGAACGATGCTGATCAGACCGTGGTACCCGTGATTGGTAATGAGACAGGGTTTGCCGTATGCGACACACCCAACAAGCAGGCGGCGCTGAAGTTTTTAGATTTTATGAATGGTAAGGGATATGCTATTCAGCAGAATAAGCGCCAGAATATTTCTCTATTTAAGAAAACCGAAGGCAAGATTGTTAGTGATCCGCAAATTCTGGATTACATCGCCAAGGTGAGTCAGTATCCGCTGACAGCAAATCCTTATTATTCGTCCTTACCTGCAGAGACAATAGAAATCTTGCATCCCTTGTTGTTAGGTGTATTGTTTGGTAAGAAAACACCGCAAGAGGCAGCGTACGCATTAGATGCCTCCGTCAAAGATGAAGCCAAGAAAAATGATTAATAGTGCGATGTTACGTTCAGATTGAGGCATTTAGATAAAGTGTATTTTTCTTTAAAATAAGAGGAAAAATGGGAACTCTATTTTGGATTAAACGGTTTCTGCTCGTTTTTTGTTGTACGTTTTTGTTGATATTTTTGTCGGCAGTTCTTCCTCGTCACCGGGAAGTTTGGCAGGCATCATGGGAATCAGCTTTGTGGGCATTGCTAGCAACGGTCATTTTTATTACTAATCGTTTATACCGTTCGAGTCGTGGACAAGCATGTGCAATTTGTCGTGATACGGTAGAAGAGTCTTCCATACATCCAGCATCAGAACATTAATCATGAGAGAGCAATTGTGATCGCTGAATAAGTGGGAGTTCCGACAGAAAAAATCGATAAAAATAGTTCATTACCTATGCGCAGAGTATTAGATTTTTTTTCATCAGGATTAAGAAAAATAGAAATCCGATATCGGCTGACGATCTCTTTTATATTGCTGTCGTTATTGCCTTTGATTGTTTCTGGTTATATTTCTTATCTCGAATCGAGCAAGGCAATTCAAGACAAGGCAAGGTTATTTTCTACGGAGATAGTCAAGCAGGTATCTAAAAATATCCAATTGCAAATGGGCAGAATAGAAACTGCCAGTGAAGAATTAGTACTCTCCGACCGGGTACAAAATGCACTCGTCAAGTATGACGGTGATGACGAGGCGGCTAAAATCATTGCCCGCTCTGATCTGACCAAAGCCTTAATAGAAAAATACGGCTCTTTTACTTATATCAATCAAAAATATTTTTTGGACCGCGAGAATCGTATCCTCGATTCACAAGTATTTTCGCAGTTGGGTAAAGGCGTGGTGGACGTCGTCACTAAAGCGCCAGTCATGCACGGCCGCCCGTATTGGTGTACTTACAGTATTTCAGCCGGACAAAAAAGTGTGGTCATGCTGCGGGCGATGCATATCAAAGCCAATAATTATCTGGCAGGTACCTTATTCGTGGGCATAAAGCCTTCTTATTTCTCGACTATTTTTGATAACGTTGATTTAGGAAGTAATGCCAATACCTTCGTAGTAAACGGCGCAACTGGCGAGTTAATTACGTCATCGAATAAAGCGATCAATATGGTGATTGAGCCGCTACTTCTGGAGCAGGTTGCAGCAAGTCTTAAAAACGGTATTGACACCAACTTTACCTCTTATGCTGATCAAGGCAGCAGCACCTATCTTGCTGCTTTTTCCCGCATCCCGAACACGGGCTGGTACGTTATCAGCACGATCCCTTTGCACAACCTGATTGCAGAGGCTGAGTCGGTTAGAAATAAGATGATTTTGATCGGATTACTGTGTTTTATTTTTGCGATTATGTTGTCGCTGGTGATCTCGCGCAGTATCGCCATGCCGCTCAAAAAACTAATCGCTATCATGAAAGAAACCGAGACTGGCAACTATCAGATACGCATGACCTATGAAGGCAAAGACGAGATCACCGCGCTCTCTGCCAAGTTCAATGAAATGGCAAGTAAAGTCCATGAAAATAATGAACGGCTAGAAGAGCGCGTCAACGAGCGAACCCGCGATCTGGAACTGGCAAACAGCAAACTCGCTGCCATCAGCGCAACGGATGGGCTGACTGGTATTGCCAACCGTCGTCGCTTTGATGAGGTACTCGCTAGCGAATGGCTGCGAGCTATGCGCAATAAACACCCAATTGCATTGCTGATGCTGGATGTGGATTGGTTTAAAAAATATAACGATCATTATGGTCATTTGGCCGGTGATGAATGCCTGCGCAAAGTATCGAACATATTAAAGTCCAATTCTCGTCGTGCCAGCGATTTGGTGGCCCGCTATGGCGGTGAAGAATTTGTCCTGATTGCCGCAGAAACTGATTTCAGCAGCGCGATGATATTAGCCAATACGATTTGCCAGGCGATCGCCAGCAGCGCTTTGCCACACGCGAGTTCGCACTATGGTTATGTCACGGTAAGCATTGGTGTGGCAGTGCTGATTCCAGAAGAAGGGCGCTTGCCCGAAGCTTTGGTAGACAGAGCTGATCACGCTTTATACAGCGCAAAGGCGCTTGGTCGTAATAGAGTTGTTTCGGCTGAATCTAATACTGCTGGAACGGTATGATTTGAATGATTTTGACGCAGCGTTTTCTACAAATAAAATCCCAGTAAATTAATGAAAATAACGGGAGTATATGTACTTATGTGCCTTATCCTCCAATAAATATATGGACAATGAAATATACAGTATGGAGTATATTAAATAAAGCAGATGTATCTTGGAGATATTTGGCGGAAATAAACTCGGATCATAATCGCAACGCAAGTCCGATAGGCTGTTGATTGCAATACCGATCTTGGGTGCAATGCAAACGTCAATACAGGTTCAAACGCAAGTTCAAATACAGATTCACGGATTCAAACACTAGCGTCAATTCAGCAAACGCAAGAGGCGCATCGCAGCAGAAAATTCAACTAAAGTTTTAGAGGGAGAATTGACTGCCGACTTCGATCACAAAGCCTTTGAGAAATTCGGCAACAGGCAAGCGCTTACCGCCGGGCTTTTGTAGCTCAGTCAAACGCAGGCATTGCTCGCCACAGGCAACTACCACACCTTCATGCGCGTTAGCGGCGAGGACTCGACCCACTGGTCTGGCTTCTGTGCCGGATGATGACTTAATGGCTTCAGCACGCCAAATTTTGATGACGCTACCATTCATATTGGCATGTGCCCCGGGGAAGGGGTTGAAGGCACGAATTTTCCTCTCCAAAACATCGGCGGCTAAATTGAAATCTAATGCGGCTTCTTCTTTACTGATTTTGGCGGCATAAGTGACGCCTTGTTCGGGTTGCACCGTTGCTTGTATGGACGTTTGTTCTACCTCTAAAACCCGCAACGTTTGCACTATCATTTCGCCACCAAGTTGCGCCAGTTTGTCATGCAAACTACCGGTGCTGTCATCCGCTGCGATGGCAATACTTTGCATACTCAGCATAGGTCCGGTATCTAGTCCTTCTTCCATCTGCATAATCGTGATGCCGGTCTCTCGATCACCGCTTTCAATCGCGCGATGGATAGGCGCTGCGCCGCGCCAGCGAGGTAACAGGGACCCGTGAATATTAATGCAGCCTAGTGGTGGGATGCTGAGAGTCGAGCGTGGCAAAATCAAACCATACGCGGCAACCACCATCACATCGTGCTGCGTATTGCGTAATAGATCGTGCGCTTCTTGTGCGATTTCTGGATACTTACCGTCTAGTCGCAAAGAAGTCGGCTGCGCTACCGCAATCCCATGCTGAAGGGCAAACTGCTTGACCGCGGAGGCGTGCAATTGCATGCCACGACCCGCCGGACGGTCGGGTTGGGTCAACACTAATGGGATTTCAAAGCCTGCTGTATGAATCGCTTGCAGTGCAATTGCGGCAAATTCGGGCGTGCCGGCAAAAATGACGCGCATCAACGTGCTTTCGACGATGGATTTCGACCAGTGCGTTGTTCTTCACGCTCTTCTTTGAGCATTTTTGTTTTGATGCGATTGCGTTTGAGTGGTGACAAATACTCTACAAACACTTTGCCTTTGAGGTGATCCATTTCATGCTGAATGCAAACGGCCAACAAGCCATCAGCGTGGACTTCAAATGATTTTCCATCGACATCAAACGCGCGGACTTTGACCTCTGACGGACGTTCAACACCATCATAAATGCCAGGTACTGACAAACAGCCCTCGTCATAGACTTTTTTCTCTGCGCTGGCCCAGATAATTTCTGGATTTACAAACACGCGCAAATCGCTATTGGTTTCGGAGGTGTCGATTACCACCAATTGTTCATGCACATCGACTTGGGATGCCGCCAGACCAACGCCCGGTGCGTCATACATGGTCTCGGCCATATCGGCGGCAAGTTTTTTCAGGCGTTCATCAAAAACGCTGACGGGTTTAGCCACTTTATGCAAACGTGGATCAGGATAACGGAGGATATTTAGTATAGACATAAGACTTTTCACAACAACGAAAGGGCGTTGCAATGCGGTTTTTCTTGCTACTTCAATGATTTATAGGCAAAATTTGATTCACTTTGGCAAGTTGTTACTCGCCTATCTGCTTTACCATCTAGCATCCAGCACCACGCATCGGACAACATTCATGAAAAAGTTTAGCACAATCGCCTTGCTTCTCGCAGTTGCCTTCCCTGTTATTGGCACTTCACAGGCGGTAGCACAAGAAGTTGGTAGTACTGCCCGTACCAATAAATGTGCTTTTTTACCGAATGCGCCAGATAAACATGTGGTGGTTAAGGGTGATACTTTGTGGGATATTTCCGGCAAATTTTTGAGTAATCCTTGGTGCTGGCCAGAAGTCTGGGGTATGAACCGGGAAGAAATCCGTAATCCGCACTGGATTTATCCAAACCAGATTGTTTATTTTGACCGTGTCAATGGACGTCTTCGCTTGGGCAATCCTATGGGCGGTAGTGATTTAGGGACTAGTGGATCGAGCAGACTACAGCCACAAATTCGCAGTGAATCCTTAGATGGGAACGCGATTACTTCAATCCCCTCTAATTTGATTGAACCTTTCTTGGTGCAACCATTAATCGTTGAAGAAAATACGCTATTAACCTCACCACGGATTGTTGCAACCCAAGAGGGTAGAGTGAATGTGGGGAAAGGTGACAAGGCTTACGTGCGTGGTGATTTAAAAGGAGGCACAGCCTTCCAAGTATTCCGCCCTGGAAGGCCGCTGAAAGATCCTGAGACCAAGAAAGTGATCGCTTATGAAGCAACTTTCCTTGGTGCTGTGAAGTTGGATCGTGTTGCCAAAACATCGGATGGTGTTGATACCTTTATTGTCAGTAATTCCAAAGAAGAAATGACGGTCGGCGATCGCTTGGTGCCGATTCCTCCAATGCCAATTCTGAATTACGTACCTCATCCACCTGAGCAGTCTGTTAGCGCACGCGTAGTCTCGATCTATGGTGGCGTTAGCAATGCAGGCTCGAACCAAGTGATCAGCATTAATCGCGGTACCAATGCCGGCTTAAATCTAGGCACAGTCTTGCAATTATCTCGTTACGGCAAAGTTATACAAGACAAAACAGATGATAAAAAATCAATACGTTTGCCGGACGAGCAATATGGCACATTGTTTGTCTTCCGTGTTTTTGATAATATTTCTTATGGCTTGATCATGGGAGTATCAGAGGCAGTCACCGTCGGCGATCTGGCTAGTTCGCCAGAATAAATCAGTTAAATAGTGCTTTACGCTGGGATGCTTTTGCCTTCGTCAGAAATATCGTTAAAGACTGACGACACGGATTGGCAGGATTGGCTCCGGCTAGAACAAACCTCAGGTGTCGGGCCAGAAACTGCCCGTAAGCTGTTGGCTGCATTTGGATTGCCAGCGCAGATTTTTGCAGCAAGCTTCTCTGCGCTGACCCAAGTTGTATCGGAAAAAATTGCACGTGCTTTGCTGCAGGCGCCTTCCGATCAACTTCAACAACAAATCAATCTTACCCAGAATTGGTGCGCATCGCCTGGTAATCAGGTAATGACCTTGGCCGATGCCAATTATCCGCGTGCCTTGCTTGACATCCCTGATCCGCCAATTTTGATTTATGTCAAAGGCCGTGCTGCTTTATTGGATGCGCCAACCATTGCCGTTGTCGGTAGCAGAAATGCAACTACGCAGGGCATCTTAAATGCCGAGCAATTTTCTGAATCCTTAAGCAAGGCTGGTTTAACAATTAGTTCTGGCATGGCTGCAGGCATTGATGCCGCTGCGCATCATGGTGCTCTGCGCGGTGCTGGATCGACCGTGGCTGTGATTGGTACTGGCGCCGATATTGTTTATCCAGCACGCAATCGCAGCCTTGCGCACTTGATTGCTGATGGTGGTTGTATTGTCAGTGAATATGCGCTCGGCATGCCAGCGATTGCCTCTAACTTCCCGCGCCGTAACCGGATTATTTCTGGCTTGGCAAAAGGGGTATTAGTCATTGAGGCAGCCGCGCAGTCAGGTTCATTGATCACCGCGCGCATGGCGGCAGAACAAGGGCGTGATGTATTTGCTATTCCTGGCTCGATTCATTCACCTTTGGCTAAGGGCTGCCATCAACTGATTAAGCAAGGTGCAAAATTAGTCGATAACGCGCAGGATATTTTGGATGAGTTGGGATTTTTGCCACTATTTTCAAGCGGTGTCGGTAGCCGTGATCGGTCGCTAGCTAATTCGGTTGCCCCAAACTTCGCACAAAATGCGGTAAGAGCCGATGTAAATGTCAGCGTGTCGGCCGCCGACAGCGAATTATTAAATGCGATTGGCTACGATCCCGTGCACATCGATATGCTGGCTGAGCGTGTAGGTATGGATGCGGGAAGCCTGAGCGCACAATTATTATCATTAGAGTTGGACGGGCATATTGAGCAGCTCGCTGGTGCCATGATTAAACGCCTGGGGTAATTTTGCGTAACTTCTATAATTCCTAAAACTAAAATAGCCATTAAAAATTGGGGAGTATCGTCAAAATCTGGCATATTGAACAGGTAACACATGGACATGTTAGAATACTACTACCTAGTATATATAATAAGGCAAGTTTCGCAGTGATTTTGTATTATTGATGATGCAAAAAAGCAGTAACGCAGGACTTGTCTCGAATTCTCCTTGAGGCTACAGTAACGGCATGTTCGATATTCTTGTATACCTCTATGAAACCTACTACCGTCCTGACGCATGTCCGGACACGGTAGCTTTGGCTAAAAAACTTTCCGCAGTCGGCTTTGAAGAAGATGAAATTTCCGAAGCACTGGACTGGCTTACCGTCCTGGCCGACACAACGAATGAAATCGATAAGCAGACCGAATCTGATGTTCTCGCATCCAAGGGTTTCCGTATCTACGCCGAGCGCGAAATTGCAGTTTTGGGTACGCCAGCCATGGGTTTTTTGCAATTTCTGGAATCCGCTGGCCTGATGAACTCACAACAGCGGGAGATCGTGATTGAGCGTGCTCTGGCCATTAATGAATCTCCTGTTCCTTTGGATAAGCTCAAGGTCATCGTTCTGATGATGCTCTGGAGTCAGGGCAAAGAACCGGATATGCTCATGTTTGACGAATTGCTATTATCCGACGAAGAGAGCGAACCTCGCTTGTTGCACTAAGTTCACTAAAGCACTGTCATCGCTTGTTTTGTGGTAAAAAACATATCTCGATTGCAGTTTTTCATCGATCACGTTTATTATTCGCGCTTAATATGCCTTATGTGCATGGGTTTGCGCTATCTTGTTGCAGCGGCGCAAGCAAATTTAGGCTAGGCTTGCGCTGCATTGAGACGAATTAAGTTTTTACTTTACCCTTTAGTGATTAATCAGTATCTGTTTAGCATGCACCGATTCAGCCAGTCTCTGATATAGAGACGCCAAAGAAACGATAGAGAAATAACACCATGACCAAAACCCTCATCATTGCCGAGAAGCCCTCAGTCGCAAATGACATCGCCAAAACTTTGGGCGGCTTTACTAAACATGATGATTATTTTGAGTCGGACGATTATGTATTGTCATCGGCGGTCGGCCATTTGCTAGAAATCACGGTACCAGAAGAATATGACGTCAAGCGTGGCAAATGGAGTTTCGCCCATCTGCCGATGATCCCGCCGCACTTCGCACTGAATCCTATCGCCAAGACCGAATCGCGCTTAAAGGTGTTGAATAAACTCATCAAGCGTAAAGATGTTACTGCTCTTATCAACGCATGCGATGCGGGCCGTGAAGGAGAGTTAATTTTCCGCTTGATTGCGCAGCACGCCAAAGCCAAACAACCAGTAAGTCGTTTGTGGTTGCAATCTATGACGCCAGCATCTATCCGCGATGGTTTTAAAAAGCTACGTACAGATGAAGACATGATGCCGCTGGCTGATGCCGCGCGTTGCCGCTCCGAGGCTGACTGGCTAATCGGTATTAATGGCACTCGCGCCATGACGGCATTCAATTCTAAAGAGGGTGGTTTTTATCTCACCACAGTAGGTCGCGTACAAACGCCAACCTTGTCGATTGTGGTCGAGCGCGAAGAAAAAATTAAGAAGTTTGTTTCTCGTGATTTTTGGGAAGTCCGTGCAGAATTTATTTGCGCTGCCGGTATTTATGAAGGGCGCTGGTTAGATCATCAGTTCAAAAAAGATGAGCATGACCCAGAGAAAAAAGCCGAGCGTTTATGGAGCAAAGCAGCAGCAGAATCGATTGTCGCTGCTTGCAGAAATAAACAAGGCAATGTTAGTGAAGAATCTAAACCAGCTACACAAATGGCGCCGGCATTATTCGACTTGACCAGCTTGCAGCGTGAAGCGAACTCTCGTTTCGGTTTCTCTGCCAAGAATACACTTGGATTAGCGCAAGCTCTGTATGAAAAACATAAGGTGCTGACATACCCGCGTACTGATTCCCGTCACTTGCCAGAAGATTATTTAGATACGGTAAAGCAAACGCTCGAAACGGTCTCGGAAAATAATAACTATTACCAGTTCGCCGCCCAGATCTTGAATAGTAATTGGGTCAAGCCGAATAAGCGGATATTTGATAACGCCAAAATCAGTGATCACTTTGCGATTATTCCAACTAGCCAAGCGCCAAAAAATTTGTCCGAGCCCGAGCAAAAGTTATATGACTTAGTGACACGTCGCTTTATGTCCGTGTTCTTCCCCGCGGCAGAATTCCAAGTCACGACTCGTATTACAGAAGTGTCTGGCTATCAGTTTAAGACCGAAGGCAAGGTCATGACCAACCCTGGTTGGTTAGCTATTTATGGCAAAGAGGCACAAGACGATAATGACCCGGAAAATAAAGGCAATTTAGTTGCTGTTGCTAAGGGTGAAAAAGTCAAAACAGAAAAAATCACAGCTAACGGCTTAGTTACTAAACCACCTGCTCGCTACACTGAAGCTACGTTGTTGTCGGCGATGGAGGGTGCAGGTAAATTGGTTGACGACGGTGATTTGCGTGAGGCAATGGCTGGTAAAGGTTTAGGTACGCCAGCTACTCGTGCTGCCACTATCGAGGGGCTGATTAACGAAAAATATTTACTGCGTGAAGGCCGTGAGATGATGCCGACCGCCAAGGCGTTTCAGCTAATGACGTTGCTGCGCGGACTTGGTGTTGATGAATTGACTTCGCCAGAATTGACAGGTGAATGGGAATACAAGCTCTCGCAAATGGAGCGCGGTAAAATCAGTCGCGAAGAATTCATGCGCGAAATTGCCCAAATGACGCAAGTGATCGTCAAGCGCGCCAAGGAATATAACAACGATACAATCCCCGGCGACTACGCCACGCTGCACACACCATGCCCGAATTGTGGCGGCATAGTTAAAGAAAACTATCGTCGCTTCGCTTGCACCAAGTGTGAGTTTTCTATGAGCAAGACGCCAGGCAGCCGTCAATTTGAGGTTGCTGAAGTGGAGGAGGTTTTAAGTAAGCGAGAAATTGGTCCCTTGCAAGGGTTTCGCTCAAAAATGGGCAGACCATTCGCCGCGATCCTAAAAATTGTACGTGATGAAGAGCACAATAACTTCAAGCTTGAATTTGATTTCGGTCAAAATCAGGATGATGAAAATGCTGAGCCTGTTGATTTTACTGGCCAAACTGCGCTGGGACCTTGTCCTAAATGTGGCAGCGATGTGTACGAAATGGGCTTATCTTATACCTGTGAAAAAACCGTTGCCAAACCTAAGGCGTGCGATTTCCGTAGCGGACGCATCATTTTGCAGCAAGAGATTTTGCCGGAGCAAATGGCAAAATTATTAAATGACGGTAAAACTGATTTGCTACCTGGTTTTATTTCCCAGCGCACTCGTCGTCCGTTTAAGGCGTTCTTGGTACGCGGCAAAGATGGCAAAGTCAGTTTTGAGTTTGAAGAGCGCAAAGCTAAAGTGCCTGCTAAGGCAAAAGCGACCAGCGAAACTGAAGATGTGGCAGTAAAAGTGTCCGCAAAAATAGTTAAAACTACGGCAAAATCACCCAAAAAAACGACTACGGTTAAGAAAAAAGCGGCTTGATAAAAAAGTTTAACAAAAGAGCTTCTTGCAAAATACCCAAACCAGTAAAGTCGAGCATGGGTGTGGCCACTGTTGCGATTGGTTTTCTTGTTTGAAGCGGCACATGTGACA